>JANPIG010000109.1:0-1570 GCA_031424875.1 Cytophagales bacterium | reverse complement strand
GTTGATGGTGTAATTACTACTCCAAGGCGGACGAACGGAGTTATTCCAGATGCCTTGTAAGTTAGCAGGAAGCCCATTTGGTCGAGAACAGGAAATCAATAAATATCGTCCGAATTGAAAATATAGACTCTCCAAAGCGGGGTCTTTTGCTCCTTCGGTATATTTCAAAAGCCGTTGGTCAGTGGGTAAATCTACGTTTGGATTTCCATCTAAAGAAAAACTCATTCGATTGAAAAACCCTTGATAATCAGCCACATGAGCCATTTTTAGTTGCTCAAAATCTTTATTTTCGCTTAACTTCAAATAACTTTCTACCAATGCCTTTTCATCTTTTCCTTCTGAATCAGGGCATTTGTCAAAACCATTAAAACTACTGGCTGCCGTCAGAATCAAAACAGCTTCGGTGGCATCTGAAATATGAAAACCAGCCGTATCAGTGGTAACTTTTCCATCACAAGAATGTACTTTGAAACGCCAATCAAAACGGATGCCTCGGCAATTTGCCGAATCTTCATACGTTATAGGTTTCTTGCTCTGTACATAATTTGGACTTGCATAAGCGGGCGTTTTTCCACGAATAACTATTTGATTATCAGGCAATAAGCTCTTTAAAAAGGGGTGTGCACTTTTAGGGGAAACCCAGAAATTTAAAGCCCCTTTGGTGCTTGCCTTAAATCGCATCACTATTATTTGTGCGGGGGCAGATACAAAAAAATCACGGATAAATTCAGTATTTCCAACTTTGAAACGAGTAGTAGCAATGGCATTTTCAATGTTCAAATCACGGTAATAATCCGTTACTTCTCCTTTCAATTCCTGACGTAAAACCAAATCTCCCAAAGGCTGATAAGATTCTGTATAAGGGCCTTGCAATTGCTTAGCGAGCTTGTCGGTTTCAGCAAAATCTTCAGCAAAAATAGCATCTCTAACTTCCTGCAAATGTTTGGAAGCATTGGGTGTAGGGTTACGATTTACCGGTCCACCCGACCATAATGTTTGTTCATTAAGTTGTATAAGTTCATTATCGGGTTTGCCAAAAATCATAGCACCAATTCGTCCATTACCAATTGGCAAGGCTTCATTCCAATTTCGGGCGGGTTGTTTATACCACAAGGTCAAGGGCTTTTGGGCGAGGGAATTTAGGCTGATTAATAAGAAGGAAATGAGAAGTTTTTGTGATTTTTTCATGGAAAACACTGGAAGAAACAACCCTTGTAAGCATTCAAAAAAGCTTACAAGGGTTGAGAGTTGATTACTATTCTAAAAACTGTCAAAACAAAACCGCCTTTCCACTTTTTGCCGACTGAATTGCTTTCTCCAAGATTTCCACCACAACCAAATTATTTTCAATCGAAGAAAGACTATTGGCTGGATTTATTTTACCATGAACCACAGCATTTAAATACAAAAATGAATCGTTTTCAGGATTTGGAATGGGCGTTAACGTGACATTTTCTTCCGTGGCGTTACGCTCTCCTTTTCGCAATTTTAGCTGTGAACTATTGGCAAAGATGTAAGACGATTGGCTATAAATTTCAGTATCTTTTCTGTCGAAGGGCCAGTTCCAAGA
>JANPIG010000108.1:0-4889 GCA_031424875.1 Cytophagales bacterium | reverse complement strand
TATCCATTGCTAAGAAGCACACAGCAGCCGCTACTTCTTCGGGTTTTCCAATTCTTTGCTGTGGAGTTCTGGAAATAACTTCACTATAAAAATCAGGATTAGCCAACACACCTTCCGTTAGAGGAGTTTTTATATACCATGGTGAAACAGCATTGACTCTGATTTGATCTTGAGACCACTCTACAGCAATATTTTTAGTAAATTGAATCATCGCCGCTTTTGTCATGCCATAGACCACACCAGATTTTACGTGCGTCATACCCGCAACAGAGGCTACTGAAACTACATTACCCTTTGATTCTTTCAAAAATGGATAACATTTTCGGGTAAGTTCATAGGTAGAAAAAAGATTAGTATTTACGATTTTGTAAAAATCCTCATCAGCATAATCTACCATTTTTTTTCGGATGTTCATTCCAACGTTATTAATCAAAACATCCAATTTTGATAATGAATTAATCACTTTTTTTATGCCTTCTGTTGTTCCTAAATCTGCTATAATTATCTCAATTTTATCATGGCTTTTAAAATCTTCAATCATTTCCGATCCTCTTGCCACAGCAATAACTTTTGCTGCTCCCAAGGCAAGACATTCCATCACAATTGCCTTCCCTATTCCTTTTGTTCCACCCGTAACAAGGATAGTTTTATTTTGTAAATTCCAACTATTCATATTGATTTTATTTAAGGCAATTTATTTATGACTAAGATTTTTCATTGTTTACCGTAAAATTTCAAGAACAATAATATCGAGAAAATATATTAGATGTGCCTTTGCGTTGCCCCACACATTATGTAGAGAAGCCTACCACTGAATGATACTCAACCTTTAAATTTTCTTTAAAATTAACATAGTATTTTTTAATGGAAGATTCTTTATCTAATTCAAAGGCTCTTCAAGGCGGACTAAATATTGGCGTACCCGCACAAACTATTTATAAAATTAACCGCTAAGGTTTGAAGTGATTTGATGTAAAACTATTCAAAGATTTTCTATAGTATTTAATCATTAAATTACGAACCTTTTTAACTTTTGAAACTTAGAAGAATATTACCTTTTATAAGTCTCATCCTCTGGGGAATTTCTTCGAATAGTTTTTGAAAAATTATAAAGTTTAAACAGCCTCTTTATATACAAAATTGTTCAAAACAGACAAATTTTCAATTAATATATACATGATTGTATAATAATTATGAAATTCGATAATTTACACAAAACAACGCTTCCTATTCTCGAAAAAGTGACGATTACAGAGAAGCAATCGTTTGCTTTAAAAGAAGAAATACTCCCTTTTATTAAAATTGGATGGCATTACCACCCCGAGTATGAACTAATTTTATTCACTGAAAGCACAGGTAAACGATTTGTTGGTGACCATTCTGACCGTCTTGCACCCAACGATATGCTCCTAATTGGGCCTCATCTCCCACATTATATTCGCAATGACGAAGAATACTATCAGGGCAATCCTAACATGAGAATTCGAGCCATAGTTGTACATTTTGCAGAAGATTTTTGTGGTAAAGATTTCTTTAATATTCCTGAAATGGGGGCTATCAAAAAACTTTTACAGAAGTCTTCATTAGGTATTAAAATAACTGGCGATACTCAAAAGAGACTTGCTCCATTGATGGAAAAATTACTAAAAAGTACAAATTATGAACGACTAACAACATTTTTGGATATCCTTCACGAAATATCTATAAGTCAGGATATTGTTACACTTTCAACAGTGGGGTACAATAAATTTTCACCAAGCGAAGATACAACTCGGATAGACAAAATTTTTGAATATATTTTAAAGAATTATACCGAAGAAATCTCATTGAGTGAAATTGCTGACAATATTAACATGAGTGTTTCTGCTTTTTGCAAATATTACAAAAAAAGAACTGGCAAAACGTTTACGCAAACCTTGAACGAGGTCAGGATTGGACACGCTTGTAAATTATTTATTGAACAAGGGCTGTCAGTATCGGAAGTGTGTTATCAAAGTGGATTTAATAATCTTTCTTATTTCCATAGAAACTTCAAAAAAGTAACTCAAGTGGCTCCGCTTGAATATCGTAAAAGATTTTATAATTTGAATTAAATACATTATTAACCAAACTTTTTACGATGTTTAAAAAATCATCATCAGAACATTTGTAGTTTTGCTACCCCTATATTTGAAATCTTAGTAAAAATTTACAGAAATTGCTTTCTATAAGTAAAATATTTAGAATTTAAAACAAAATATGGCACAAAAACTTCGCTCACAAAATTGGTTTGGCAAAACGGGTAAAGACGGTTTTATTTACCGTGCTTGGATGAAAAATCAGGGAATTCCTGATGATATGTTTGATGGCCGTCCTGTCATCGGGATTTGTAATACATGGTCTGAACTTACACCTTGTAATGCCCATTTTAGAGACCTGGCAGAATCAGTTAAAAAGGGCGTTTATGAAGCAGGAGGTTATCCTGTAGAATTTCCTGTCATGTCTTTAGGCGAAACTTTAATAAAACCCACTGCCATGCTTTACCGCAATTTGGCAAGTATGGACGTGGAGGAATCCATCCGTGCCAATCCCATTGATGGTGTTGTGCTATTGTGCGGTTGCGATAAAACCACCCCTTCGCTGGTCATGGGAGCCTGTAGTGTGGATATTCCTACCCTTGTAATATCAGGCGGACCCATGTTGAAAGGACATTGGCGAGGAACCGACATTGGTACTTCAGATGTATGGCGTTTTGATGAAGCCTTTAAATTGGGTAATATTACTCAAAAGCAATTTATAGAGGCAGAGAGGTGTATGGCTCGCACCCAAGGGCATTGTGCCGTGATGGGAACCGCTTCCACAATGGCTACGATGGTCGAAGCATTAGGGCTTTCATTACCCAATAATGCAGCCATTCCTGCGGCTGATGTACGGAGAAAGGTGATTTCTCAATTATCAGGTCGTCGCATTGTAGAAATGGTCAAAGAGGATTTGACACTCTCAAAAATTCTGACTCGTGAGGCTTTTGAGAATGCCATTATGGTTAATGCCGCCATTGGAGGGTCAACCAATTTTGTTATTCACCTTCTCGCAATTGCTGGAAGAATAGGAATTGAATTAAATATTGATGATTTTGATAAGTTTTCTCAAAATATTCCACTAATAGCCAATTTACAACCTTCTGGACAACATTTCATGGAAGATTTGTATTATGCTGGGGGTTTACCAGCAGTAATAAAAGAGTTAAAATCTGTACTTCACAATAATGCTTTAACAGTAAATGGTCATTCTATTGGAAAGAATTCAGAGGATGCTGAAGTATTTAATCTGGATATTGTAGGTACAATGGAAAAGCCTTTCAAAGAAAATTCAGGAATTGCCGTAGTACGAGGTAATCTTGCTCCAAATGGTGCTGTTATCAAACCTTCTGCTGCAACCCCTGCGTTGATGGTTCATCGAGGGAAAGCCGTAGTTTTTGAAACCATTGAAGACTATCATGCACGAATAGAAGACCCCGATTTAGACATTGATGAAAACTCCGTAATGGTGTTGAAAAACGTGGGGCCTAAGGGGTATCCAGGCATGGCGGAAGTGGGAAATATGGGTATTCCTAAGAAATTGTTAGAGAAAAATATTCATGATATCGTAAGAATCTCCGATGGAAGAATGTCTGGTACAGGTTTCGGAACGGTCAAACTTCACGTTTCTCCAGAAGCAGCCGCAGGGGGAAATTTAGCTTTAGTTCAAAACGGAGACTTTATCAGTTTAAACGTTCCCGAACGTACTTTACATTTAGAAGTCTCTGATGAAGAGCTTGCTGAAAGACGTAAAAACTGGAAACCTTATGATTTAAATATTACTCGTGGTTACGTTGATTTATACATAAAACACGTAGAACAAGCACATTTAGGGGCAGATATGGATTTTTTGAAAGGAAAATCGGGAAGTGTAGTTTCAAGAGATTCACATTAAAATTTATTTCATTTCTCAATAAAATAGGCGACTGATTTTAACATCAATCGCCTATTTTTTTTGTAATTATTTGATAATTAGCATTTTATCATTTTAAAACATATCTAAAAGCTGTCGCCGAAAGAATGTAACCTGTTGTTTTTTGGGTTGAAAAAACTTTATAATTTACATTCATCAAACCACTTGCCCCCAAATCCTGAGCTTGTGCCACTAATCTATCCAACATCGCTTTTTTCTCTTGTTGATTGTTTCCACGTTTCAACATTTTACCTTTGTATTCCTGGTCAGGTTGAAGAGGGCTCTCATCCGAAAGACTTAATTTCTGAATTTCTTCGTAAGCCGCCTGAGGCTTCTCATCGCCTTCCAAAACGTCAATTGGGAATTTGTCTGGAATTTGAAAACCCAAACCTACTTTTTGGTCGTAAGTTCCCGTTTCGTAATTATTCTTGTAATAAGAAGTTGTTTGTACATTTTTGTTTGAAGCACAAGCAGTCATTAGGCAATACGTAGCCAACAATAAACAAAAATTAATATACCTTTTTTTTAAAATCATAATTTGGAGCCTTTCTGAAAAGACGTTTAATTTCTTAGGTTCTAAGTAAGTGGAAAGAAACATCCGTGGCACGGCTAAGCTCATAGTCTATTGATTAATAAGTGATTACAATAAGCCGTGCCACGGATTTACTACCAATTAATTTTGTCCTATCACTTACTGTTATTGATACTGAGACACACAGTCGGGATTCCAATCTCGTAGTCCACAGAAGGCTTCGGTTTTTAGCACAAGCTTCAGTAATTCTAATCGTAGTTGAACCATTTCTTTTACAAAATTAACGTACAAACAAAAGATAATAGTTTTCCAGAATCTCAATATTCGTTAAAAACTGTTAAATGAGCTTTAAGCAAAATTTTGAACTCACATCTATTTACAATTTATC
>JANPIG010000107.1:0-4818 GCA_031424875.1 Cytophagales bacterium | reverse complement strand
GCAGGTTGCTTAATTAAAAAAATATATTTCATTGCTAAAAATTATCTCCAAAAATTTAACAATATCAATTTTTGGTATTATCATTGCATAACAATTCACAATCCTGTGATTTCTCCCGTTAAGTAACTGATTTTAAAGTGTTTAACGTCAACATCCATCTCGTACCCAAAATTTCCCAATTTGACTTTAACGTTTACCATCTTTTCAAAAGATATTTCTTTTTATATTTATTTAACCACCAAGCTCCAAAGGCTATCTCCATGAGAATAGTCTATTAAATTTCCTTATGTATAAAATTGAAGAATTAGAAATGATGCTCGTTTCAGAGCTTCATACACTTGCCAAAGACTTTACGATTCCAAATTTTAAAGAGCTTCCTAAGCAAGAACTCATCTATAAGATACTTAGCAAACAAGCGGTAATGCCACAAAACGACCGTAAACCTGTCATCAATAACAATATGCAAGACGATAAAAAACCCGAAAGGAGAGTGAGGAAGGAAACGGCCCCCACATCAGACACCCCACGACCAAGGAGAGCAAGAATCTCCAAAGATGATGAACCAGAGTTTTCAACGCCTGCACCGTCAGCCGCTGAACCTGCGTATATACACGAACCGACTAAACCCAGAGTTGTTAGAGAACCTGAGCCAGTTTCAGAAGATGATGGTATTTCTTATGATTTTGATGAAGAACCAATTGTGGACTTCCCAAGCGATATCGCTGATGAATTTTCGATTGATACTTCCTTTTTGACTGATACCGCAGGACTTCCGCAAGAGTCGGAAAGTCGTCAGGATTCACGTCAATCAACCAGCACTTTCAAGAAGCCTATTTATAACCAAGCCATTCGTGAATTTGATGGAATCATTGAAAACGAAGGAGTTTTGGAAATTATGCAAGACGGTGGCTATGGTTTCCTCCGTTCGGCAGATTATAATTATTTGGCTTCGCCCGATGATATTTATGTATCACCGAGTCAGATTAAATTATTTGGACTGAAAACGGGTGATACCGTTCGTGGGGCGATTCGTCCACCAAAAGAAGGAGAGAAGTATTTTGCACTTCTCAGGGTAGAATCTGTTAATGGAAAAACTACCGAAGAAATCCGTGATAGAATTCCATTTGAATATTTAACGCCACTTTTTCCCGAAGAAAAACTCAATTTATCCACCCGTCCAGACTTGTTTTCTACTCGTATTTTGGACTTATTTGCTCCCATAGGAAAGGGGCAACGTGGTATGATTGTAGCACAGCCCAAAACGGGTAAAACGGTGCTTTTAAAGGAGATAGCCAATGCTATTGCCAAAAATCACCCCGAGGTTTATTTGTTGATTCTGCTGATTGACGAACGTCCAGAAGAAGTTACGGATATGCAACGTAGTGTGCGTGCGGAGGTAATTGCTTCAACCTTCGACGAACAAGCAGAACGTCATGTAAAAGTGGCAAGTATTGTCTTGGAAAAGGCAAAACGAATGGTAGAATGTGGACACGATGTAGTGATTTTGTTAGACTCAATCACTCGTTTAGCACGTGCTTATAATACGGTAATTCCATCATCTGGAAAGATACTTTCGGGTGGTGTGGATGCCAATGCTTTGCACAAACCAAAGCGTTTCTTCGGAGCGGCTCGTAATGTGGAGAATGGCGGTTCATTGACTATCATCGCTACGGCATTGATTGAAACAGGCTCTAAAATGGACGAAGTAATCTTTGAAGAATTTAAGGGTACGGGTAACATGGAATTACAATTAGACCGTAAATTATCGAACCGCAGAGTATATCCAGCCATCGACATCACGGCATCGGGTACTCGTCGTGAAGATTTATTGATGGATAAAGAAACGATGCGTAGAGTATGGATTCTAAGAAAACACATGAGCGACATGAACTCAGTGGAAGCAATGGAATTCCTACAACAGCAAATGAAAGGAACGAAAACCAATGATGAGTTTTTGGTTTCAATGAATAGGTAATTTAGGAAAGATATGAGACTTCTCGAAAGTTTTTTTGACTTTCGAGAAGTTCCTTTCCAAATTCTTTCTTAAATTTGCAGTATAATACAAATCGGGATGTGGCGCAGTCCGGTAGCGTACACGTCTGGGGGGCGTGTGGTCGCAGGTTCAAATCCTGTCATCCCGACAACTGAATGTCAAGGAAGCTTTCGTTTTGAACGAAGGCTTCCTTTTTTTGCATCAAATCCAACAAATTCCTCCGTACCTTTGCACCATGAATAATCACACAAAAACCCTTTCAAAATTAGGCATTGAGGCTTTGAATCCGATGCAGGAGGAGGCTCAAAGGGCTATTCTGAGCAATCCTACTACTTTTTTATTGTCGCCAACGGGTTCAGGTAAGACTTTGGCTTTTCTATTGCCTCTCTTAGAATTGATGAGTACGGAGGTCAATGCGGTGCAATGTCTCATCCTCACGCCTTCTCGTGAGTTAGCGATGCAAATTGAACAAGTTTGGAAAAGTATGGGAACTGGATTAAAGGTGAATGTCAGCTACGGTGGGCATGATATTGCTACCGAAATCAGGAATTTCACTAACCCTCCTGCCTTATTAGTGGGAACTCCTGGACGGATTTGCGACCATATTAGTCGGGGGAGTTTTGTTTTGGATAACATCAAAACGCTGATTTTAGATGAATTTGATAAATCGTTGGATTTGGGGTTTCATGAGGAAATGTCGTTTATCATTTCGTCTTTGCCCAATTTGACAAAAAGGGTTTTGGTGTCGGCAACGTATGGTATCAAGATCCCTGAATTTGTGGGTTTTACCTCGCCCATAACGCTCAATTATATTCCTGAAAATGAAACCAAAACTGCCTTGCAGATGCGGGTAGTGATTTCGGAAGAGAAGGATAAAATCAACACACTTTTCGACTTGATTTGCTCCTTAAATTCTGAATCGGCACTCATTTTTTGCAACCATCGGGATGCCGTAGAACGTACTGCTGAACTGCTGAACGAGATGGGCATAATAACAGCTTTTTATCACGGAGGTATGGATCAGGACGACCGTGAGCGGGCTTTGATTTTGTTTAGAAACGGGAGTGTCAATTATTTAGTAACGACAGATTTGGCGGCTCGTGGCTTGGATATTCCCGAAATGAAACACGTTATTCATTATCATTTGCCTTTGCAGGAGCATGAATTTACGCACAGAAATGGGCGTACAGCCCGTATGAACGCATCTGGAACGGCATATTTGATTTTTCATGAAAATGAACATCGCCCTAAATATTTGGATAATCGAATTGAAGAATTGAAGGTTTCGAGTAATAATCCTTTACCAAAACCACCCGAATTTATCACGATTTATATTAGTGGTGGTAAGAAAAATAAATTGAATAAGGTGGATATTGTAGGGTTTTTCTCGAAAAAAGGGGAATTGGAAAGAGGAGATTTAGGCTTAATTGAGGTGAAAGATTTTACATCCTTCGCAGCCGTGAAGAGAACGGTTTATCAAACGCTTTTATCGAAAATTAAGGAGGAAAAATTGAAAGGGAAAAAATATAAAATCGAAGTAGCTCGGTGAGGAATTAGTTAATAGAGAATAGTTAATAGTTGATGATACAGAAAATGAAATGTATAAACCCTGATTAGTAGCATTTTACAGTTTTATTTTAAACTATTAACTATTACTTTTTAATTATTAACTAATTTTACGTCATGAAAAAATTAGTTTATGTTTTGAGTTTAATAGTGGGCATTTCTGCTTGTCAGACAGAGTCAGCGGAGATAAAGGTTAAGAAATATTATGATTTAAAGGGGTTGGTAGAAAGGCAAATTGAAGCTTTGAAATCTGAGAGGCCAAAAGTTCAAAAGGAGATTTTAGTAAATGAAAACTCCGAAAGGCAGACAGTTGATTCTTTGGATTGGTCTAAAGAATTAGAGTTTTTCACTCAGGCAGATTTGAATAAACCCGCTTTTGTAAGTAGCTATCGAATAGATAGTTCTTCAATAGGCATTAAGTATTTTTTGAAGGAAACCGAAAAATTGCCTGTGAAGTTTTTGGAAGTAAATATAATGGGCGAAGATAGCATTGAAATCAGAGCCTTAGTTAGTAATAATAACTATTTATACGATACCGAAAGAAATCTAAAATTATCATTACAAAAAGACCAATTGGTTGATTATCAAATCAATGGATTTCAAAAAGTAATTTTTGGCAAAAAGAAAATGTTTAAGATAACGGGTAAAATTTTGAGATGATAACACGGTTTTTAAAAAAAGGAACGCTGCTATTCCTCTTAATTGTAATGAGTGCTTACGCTTTGGCATATATGGTAGATGCCGGTTTGCACAAATCCCGAAACAGCTATTATGCTTCTTGGAACGATTTGTATAATTCCAAGATTAATGCCGACCTCTTAGTGATGGGCTCTTCTCGGGCAGAATTTCATATTTCCCCTAAAATTTTAGATTCTGTTTTGTCGTTAAATACCTACAATTTGGGACTTTCGGCTTGGCATTTTGATATGCAATACGCTCGTTTTAGAATGTATCTGCAACACAATCGAAAGCCAAAATATATTATTCAAAATGTAGATGTTTATGGCTTTTCTAAACGCCAAGATGTAGTGGATTATGAACAATTTTTACCTTATCTTCAAGACACTATTTTGCAAAAAACTATTATAGGACACAAAGGTGAATTTGATGTTTTTCAACAAAATATACCTCTATTAAAGTACAAAAATGACCCTAATATAGCTTTTGAAGGCCTTTTTAATTTTACAGGAAATACAACACTATACGATACCACCACCAAATTTAAAGGCTACAAAGGAAATGATTATACATGGAATCAA
>JANPIG010000106.1:0-3868 GCA_031424875.1 Cytophagales bacterium | reverse complement strand
ACTGCCTCTTCCAACGACACATCAGGACTTTGATGATTGGTGCTATAAAGTATCATAAAAAAAATTGTGACTTTGCGAGAAATCCATTAATTTAACATCACAAAATTAAGTTAAAACCACTAATAATTCTAAAAAACCAAGATGTTCAACAAACTCCGCTACTACATCAGAGACTATTTCGCCTTTAATCAATCCGAAACAAAAGGCTTCCTATTCCTCATTTTCCTAATACTAATCTTAATTGTCTCCATATTTATCTTCGATTTTCTTCCAGATAAACAACAAGCCAACAAAACCATCGACCCTAAAAAAGTAGAAGAAATGATGGCAAAAATCAGCGTAAAAGAAGCCGATAAGAAATCAAAATATTACGACAAATACGAAAATAAATTTGAGAAATATGATAATGAAAATCACGTAGCCAGAACCATAAAACTATACCCATTCGACCCAAACCAAGCATCCCAAGAACAATTGGAAGAATTGGGCATTGCTCCCTGGATGGCAAAACGCATCATCAATTACCGTACAAAAGGCGGACAATTTCGCAAAAAAGAAGACCTTCAAAGAATATACGATTTCCCAGCTGACTTGTACTCAAAATTAGAGCCATATATTATACTACCCGAAAAAACAGTAAGTGGAGGATTTACTGCATTTCCAAAAACAGAAGCAAATTCCGAAGTAAAAATAGCAACCACAACTGTCTCAACAAAAGAATCCTTCAAACCAGTAACTTTTGACTTAAACCGTGCCGATACCAATGATTTGAAAAAACTGAAAGGAATAGGCTCAAAATTATCCGCTCGAATTATACAACATAGAGAAAAGATAGGTGGTTTTTATTCAGAAAATCAAATAAGAGAAGTTTGGGGATTAGATTCAATCGTAGTGGATGAAATATTGAAATTTGCAATAATTAAAAATCCTTTGCTCAGGAAAATAAAAATCAATGAAGTAACCCCCGAGGAATTCAAGCACTATTATATCCGTCCATACATCGCAAAATCAATCATTGCTTACCGCCAACAGCACGGCAATTTTACCTCAAAAAAAGACTTTGAACCCATCAAATTATTAGATGCCAAAACATTGGACAAGATATTTCCTTATTTTGAGTTTTGAAAATAAACTACTAAACTCGTTTCAGCGTTTATTAAAATATAAATTCTGAAGAGCAATTATGTATATAGACTTCCACACACACAAACCTATATATTCCAATGACAAAGAAGTCATAGAAGTCATTTCAGCCCATAAAAATGTAAAATACGAAAATGAATATTACACCATTGGGCATCACCCTTGGTGGACAGAAAAAACTCTCGACAAAGATGAAATCAATAATTTAGAACAGAATCTGCAAAACAAATTTTGCCTTGGAATAGGCGAGTGCGGTTTAGATAAATTGAAAGGAGCTTCCAAAGAAATTCAAGAAGAAGTATTTTATCAACTAATCCAAGTTGCTAATAAGAATGACGTCCCCTTAATCATCCACTGCGTCAGGCAATACGACCAAATTCTTCATTTCAGAAAGTTATACGGCAAAACGCCTTGGGTAATTCATGGATTCCGAAGAAATCAGCAATTAGCTAAATCTCTTCTCGACCAAGGCATTTATCTTTCAGTAAGTCCATTTGAAAATATGAATACCAGTTTTAAAGAAATGCTCGAATACATTCCATTAGAGGGCTTTTTCATAGAAACAGACAGTGAATACTCCTTAAATATTAAAGAAAGATATATAATAATGGCTAACCTCAAACAAATTAATTTGTCTGACTTACAGCATAAAATGCTTGAAAATTTTACAGAATTTTTCAAATGGAAGCAACGTACAAGTAATCATTTTTATGATTTTATTGTTTAATTTTGAAAATAATAATCATCGAAAACTCTTCATCAAATGTCCACAGGATTTTTTAAAGTACCAAACCCCCAAAACGAGCCAATTAATTCTTACGCACCCAACACGCCTCAGCGAGTAGCATTACAGGCAAAATTGGCAGAAATGCGTAGCCAAATCATAGACGTACCCATGTATATAGGTGCAGAGGAAGTTAAAACCAATAAAAAATTACCACTAACACCCCCCCACGACCACCAGCACATATTGGGTTATTATAACGAAGGCGATGCAAGTCATGTAAACAAAGCCATTGAAACATCACTCGCTGCACGTGAAGATTGGGCAAATATGCCGTGGGAAAATAGAATCTCTATCTTCTTGAAAGCAGCAGAACTCTCAGCAACTAAATATCGTATGGATTTAAACGCCTCAACGATGTTGGGTCAATCCAAAAATGCCTACCAAGCAGAAATAGATGCCGCCTGCGAATGGATTGATTTCCTCAGATTCAATGCTCACTTTGCTACCCAGATTTACGCTCAACAGCCCGAATCCTCAGAAGGAGTCTGGAATCGTCTCGAATATCGTCCATTAGAAGGCTTTATATTTGCAATAACTCCCTTCAATTTCACAGCAATTGCAGGAAATCTCCCAGCATCAGCCGCCATGATGGGCAACGTAGTAGTATGGAAGCCTTCACCACAGCAAATATATTCAGCCAATATCCTAATGAAAATCCTCAAAGAAGCAGGATTGCCAGATGGAGTAATCAACCTAATATATACCGATGGACCACTTACAGGAGACATCGTTTTCAAACATCCACAATTCGCAGGAGTGCATTTTACTGGAAGTACCAAAGTCTTCCAAAATATTTGGAAAACTATCGGAGAAAATATCCACCTTTATAAATCCTATCCAAGAATTGTAGGAGAAACAGGAGGAAAAGACTTTGTAATAGCTCACAAGTCTGCCGATGCCAAAGCCCTTTCAGTTGGTTTAGTTAGAGGAGCCTTTGAATACCAAGGACAAAAATGCTCTGCTGCCTCACGTGCATACATACCAAGTAATCTTTGGGAACAAACATGGCAATTCATTAAAACTGATTTACATGAAATAAAAATAGGAGTAACAGAGGATTTCTCTAATTTCGTAAATGCTGTAATTGATGAAAAAGCATTTGATAAAATCGCATCCTATATAGATGAGGCAAAAACCTCAGATAAAGCAGAAATAATAGTAGGAGGAACTTACGATAAATCAAAAGGTTATTTCATTGAACCAACCATCATCCTTACTCAAGACCCATATTACAAAACCATGTGTGAGGAAATCTTCGGACCAATTTTAACAATATATATTTATAATGAAAATAGATATGAAGAAACCTTAGACATTCTAAACATCACATCAGATTACGCACTAACAGGAGCCGTTTTTGCTCAAGATCGATATGCTATCGAAATAGCTAATAATAAACTTGTAAACGCAGCAGGCAATTTTTATATAAACGACAAACCTACCGGAGCTGTAGTAGGTCAGCAACCTTTTGGCGGAGCAAGAGCATCGGGTACAAATGATAAAGCAGGTTCGATGTTAAACTTATTGAGGTGGGTTTCTCCCAGAACAATCAAAGAAACATTGGTATCTCCAACAAATTATAAATATCCATTTTTAGGATAAATCAAATAATTTAATTTTTTTAAGTTAAACTAACAATAGCCTGAATATCAAAATAATTGAATTCGGGCTATTTTTATTAAATTTCATCACAAATAAATTAATAAGAAGATTTGCATTATTTTAAGATTAATTTGTTTTGTTTATTATTTATGTTTTGTTGTTATGTTTATGTTTTGATATTTTCATTTTTTTTTGTGTGTATATTTTTTTGGTAATCAGGGGTTTATGTAATTTCGGGAAAATATTTTCAATTTTCTTTTGGTTTGTGTTTGGTGGTTAGAAAAAAAACCTGCAACTTTGCACTCCCAAACAACGACAGAGGGTTAGGGATTGATT
>JANPIG010000105.1:0-3525 GCA_031424875.1 Cytophagales bacterium | reverse complement strand
GTTAGATTCTTTCAGAATGACAATGACATTTTTGTTTTAAAAAATGCTTTAAAACAATTTAAGTTTTTGATAATCAATTTATTACAAATAACTAGTAACTAATCACCCTTGTTCTTCCGTAACAATCCCATTTTCACACTTCAAAATACGAGCGGGAAATTTTCTAATCATGTCAAAATCGTGGGTTGCCATTAGGATTGAGGTTCCTGCTTTGTTGATTTCATGAAAAAGTTTAATGATTTGTCCTGATACTTCGGGGTCAAGATTTCCAGTCGGTTCATCCGCAAAAAGGATTTGGGGTTCGTTCAATAATGCCCTTGCAATCACTACTCTTTGCTGCTCGCCACCTGATAATTGATGGGGCATTTTATCTCGGGAGGTGGACATTCCTACCTGCATCAATACCTCCGCAATACGAGCTTTTATCTTGCCCGAATCCGTCCAACCCGTTGCTTCCAAAACCCACAAAAGGTTCTCATAGACGTTTCTGTCCATGAATAATTGAAAATCTTGAAAAACTACGCCAATCTTGCGACGAAGAAAAGGACGGTCAGAGGGTTTAAGGGTTTCAATCTCATAATTTACCACTTGTGCTTTGCCTTGTTGAAGCCAAAGGTCGGCATAAAGGGTTTTGAGCAATGAACTTTTACCACTTCCCGTGCGTCCAATCAAGAAAACGAATTCACCTTTATTGATAGAAAAATTGACATCGCTCAACACGACACGTTCTTTCTGATATATAAAAGCATTTTGGATAGAAACGACAGCTTGGGAAGTGAACATATTTTTTAATAATAATTTTTGAGTTATGAAGTATGAGTTGCTGCACTCATGTTTACTTTCAAAGTTAAGTATATCTGTCAAGAATTGAAAGTATCATTCCTTGAGAAAACAAAAAACTCCGTAGAATTTTATCTGACGGAGTTTTACGTAATACGGAACTTACGCAGTCGTATCCTAACCGTTCACCTTTGCATGGTCGGCTAAGAATTTGGCTAAACCGCTGTCTGTTAAAGGGTGATTTAATAAAGCCAAGATAGACGAAAGTGGCCCTGTCATTACATCAGCTCCTATTTCAGCACATCTAAGAATATGAATAGGGTGACGAATAGAAGCCGCAAGGATTTCTGTATCAAAACCATAATTGTCATAAATAGTACGGATTTGCTCAATCAATTGGATGCCATCAAACGAAATATCATCCAAACGACCCACAAACGGAGACACGTAAGATGCTCCAGCCTTAGCCGCTAAAAGAGCCTGTCCCGCCGAGAAAATCAAAGTACAGTTAGTTTTGATACCTTTTTCAGAAAAATATTTCAACGCCTTTACACCATCCTTAATCATCGGGATTTTTACCACAATTTTATCATCCAATTCAGCTAATTCTTCTCCTTCACGAATCATTCCAGCTAAGTCAGTAGATATAACCTCTGCTGAAACATCTCCTTCTACGATATCGCAAATAGCTTTGTAATGTCTGAAGACGTTGTTTTTTCCACTAATTCCTTCTTTGGCCATCAATGATGGATTGGTAGTTACGCCATCTAAAACGCCTAATTCGTGTGCCTCTTTAATTTCTGCGAGGTTGGCAGTATCAATAAAAAATTTCATGAGTAAATATCCCTTTTCGGAACAATTAATAATTAAGATTGAATATTTATAATTGAGTTTATGAGTTTAAAGTTTAGACTTATAAACTTGCAAGTGTAAAGGTATATTCTTCCATAATCAAGTTGGCTAATAATTTCTTACAAGCTGTATCAACTTGACTTTCAGCAGCTTCCTTATTTTCGGCCTCTACTTCTAAAGAAATATGTCTGCCAATACGGACATTATCAATCGTTGCCATTCCCAAATTATTCAAGCCCAATTTCACGGCTTTACCTTGGGGGTCAAGGATTTCTTTCTGTGGCATTACGTCAATTTGTGCAATAAATTTCATCTGATTATAAATGTTTAGTTAATTTCAATGGTATCACGATTGGGACGCATAGTCAGAACACCTAATTATTCCTTAGGATATCAAAGTTTTGAGATGAGCGTTTCATGATAAATAATCTTCTTTTTTAATTCCCTTTTGAGATATAAGGGCTTACAATGGACAACAATATGTATAAAAATATGATAACTGGAATTGCCACAAAGTTCAGCAAAATCAGTAGGATTACCGAAAGAATCAAGAAAATATATTTGATTTGATTCTCTTGCCAAGAGAAATTCTTAAATTTCAAAGCAAATAGGGGTAATTCAGCTACTAAGAGATAAGACATCACGATGGCGTAAATTACCAAAACATTAAAATTAAGAATATACGGAGCGAACTCTGGGTTGAATTTTAAAATAAAAGGTAATGAAGCCACCACCATTCCGTTAGCAGGAGTAGGAACACCAATAAAAGATTCACTTTGCCGAGTGTCTATATTGAATTTTGCCAAACGCAAAGCCGAGAAAACCGCTAAGGCAAGGGCAATGTAAGGCTTATAAAAACCAAACATCCCAACTGTGCAAGTGCCTGTGGTACAGCTATTTTCAATCAGTTTCAAGAGCATAAAAGCGGGCAAAACGCCAAATGTAACCATGTCTGCCAAAGAGTCTAATTCCTTTCCGATGGATGACGACACATGAAGTAAACGAGCAATAAAGCCATCAAGCCAGTCGCAAATGAGGGCAATGCCAATCAAGATAGAAGCCGTTTCGAGGTTACCCTCAAAAACTTGCATAATTCCAAAGACACCACAAATTAAATTGCCACAAGTAAGGGCATTGGGGATATGTTTTTTTATTTCGTACACTATTTGGGGATTATGGGGTGTGGGGGTTTAGGGATTTTGGTGTTAGGCTAAAACCTTAAAGCCCATCAACCCCAAAATACCTCAATACCTAAAATTTTACAAACGGATTATTTTTCTTTTCGTAACCAATGGTAGTGATGCCGCCATGTCCTGGGAAAACCACCATTTCATCAGCCAAGGTATAAAGTTTAGTTCGGATGCTTTTTTCTAAATCTTGAAAACTGCACATCGGAAAATCAGTCCTGCCAACGCTTTGTTTGAAAAGCACATCACCACTTACACAAATATTCTCTTCTCGATTAATAAAAGCTACGTGTCCCGGGGCGTGGCCAGGTACGAAAAGGATTTCTAACTCGGTATTACCAAATTTAATAATATCGCCTTCTTCAATAAAAACATCTACCGTTGAACCTTCATAATTTGGGAAACCATAAACCTCCGCTCTTGAAGCAGCATTTTGTAAAATTGGCAAATCTTTGCGATGTAAATGCAATTTCACGCCAAAGGTTCTTTTCACAAACTCATTACCCAATACATGATCAATGTGGGCGTGCGTATTGAGCAAATGAACAACTTTGAGCTTGTTATTATCAATGAAATCTTTTAACTCTTTACGTTCTTGGTAATCGCTACAACCTGGGTCAATGATGACACATTCTTTGGTTTCGTCCGAAAGAATGTAAGTATTTTCCAAGAAGGGGTTAAAGGTAAATGTATGGACTTGTATCAT
>JANPIG010000104.1:0-1740 GCA_031424875.1 Cytophagales bacterium | reverse complement strand
GTTTTTCCGTTTTCCAAATGGACGATGGTATAATTGATGCTACCTTCTAATAGTACCACTCTATCTACGGAGACTTTTTTGGATGATTTATGATTCAAAATCAACAGGGCTTTGTTGCCTGTTTGGAGATATGTTTTCATGAATGTTAAATTATGAGCGTTAAGTAGTCTTTTTGGAGTTGGGAAACAATCAAGAGAAATGGAGAAGTAAACCCTACTTCCTCATTTCTCTTTGATTGCTAAAACCTTCTACCAAAAGGATACCTCAAATTTGAAGAAAAATCTCAGGCGGGTGTTATCAAAAAAACGACAATCTCTTCCTCAATTTGGACAAAAAAAAAGAGGGCAATTGCCCTCTTAAAACTTTCATTGTAATTTCTATCTCATTTTAAACTTTTCCTTCCTCATTTTGAACATTTTACTCCTATTTCCACTCAGAAGGCATTTTTCCAAATTTTTCCAAAAACACTTTTGAAAAATAAGGCATGCTTTCAAACCCCACTTTATAAGCAATTTCTGAGACCGTCCCCATCTTCTTTTTCAGCATTTCAGAGGCAATTTCTAAACGATAACTACGGACGAATTCCGTGATAGTTTGGTCAGTAATTGCTTTTAATTTCCTCCTTAATTGAACGGATGACAGGTTCATTTCATTGGCAAATTTTTCCACATCAAACGCACTTTTATCAAGATGTTTGTCAATAACTTTTGTTGCTTTTTGAATAAATAATTCATCCATCGTCAGTTCCTTTACCACTTCAATTTTGGGAATCGTTTCGATAATTTTATTGACGTATTTCTCCCGAATCAATTGCCGCTGATTCACTAAATTACTTACCCGAACCATCAATTCTTCTTTATTGAAAGGTTTAGATAGATAATCATCCGCTCCATGTTCAAGCCCTACCAACCTATCCGAAAGGCTTGCCTTTGCCGTGAGCATAATGACTGGAATATGATTGATTCTTTCATCATTTTTGAGTTTCTCACAAAAGCCTAAACCATCCAATTTTGGCATCATCAAATCAGAAATTACAATATCAGGAACAAACTCAATTGCTTTCGCCAGACCATTTTCGCCATCAACTGCCATCACTAATTGATAGTGGTTTTCAAAAATAGAAGCGATGTAATTTCTCAGGTCAGGATTGTCCTCCACAATTAGCATGATTGGTTGCCCATTTTCTTCAACTTTAAATCCATCAACCTTTTGAATATCAATAAAAACTGGCTCTGGATAGTTTTTACCTGCAAATTTATCCAAAGGTTTTGATAAATTATTGATTGGTTCAAAAGGCAAATTCAAAGTAAAAACTGTTCCTTCACCCAATTTACTATTCACTTCAATTTTTCCGTTTAACAAACTAACCAATTCTTTTACTAACGATAACCCAATGCCCGTACCCTCTTGCAAACGTTGGGAACTATTATCCACTTGATAAAATCGGTCGAAAATGTGTGGTAATCTTTCCGATGAAATACCTATCCCAAAATCTTGAATTGTAATCAAAATCTGCTTTTCTAAATACTCAACTCTTACATTTATTCTTCCATTTTCAGGCGTAAACTTAAAAGCATTTGATAATAAGTTGAAGACGATTTTTTCCAATTTGTCAAGATCAAACAGACCCAATTGTTCTACATAGTTTTGAGAATGATGAAATATAATTTTTTTCCCTTGTGCCAAAGATTCAAATGAAGCAAAAAGTTGGTCTAAAAATTTAGGTAAATCTACCTCTTG
>JANPIG010000103.1:0-9691 GCA_031424875.1 Cytophagales bacterium | reverse complement strand
TCAAAAGGACGACTTCCATATTTTTAGAATTATGAATCCTATCTTATAAGCAAATCTTATCCAATGAAACTCAATAAACTCGCCCATGTTTTTACCGCAAAATTCTTTGAAACTGAAGTTTTTAAAGCGGTTCAAATGAGTGAAATATTTCCTGATTCCAAAACTTTCACGGATTGTACTCCCCTGTTTTCAGAAGATGAAATTGAAGCTAAATTTTTGAAAAATAATACCTTACTTGATTTTGATTTGAAAGAATTTATTTATCAAAATTTTAGTATAAAAACTATTCAATCTTCTGATTATCAAAGTGATACTTCTAAGTCTGTTGCTCAACACATTACAGACCTGTGGACAATGCTCACCCGTGAACCCACTCAAGCTGAAGGTACTTTGATTGAATTACCTTACCCATATATAGTCCCTGGCGGACGATTTCAGGAAATGTATTATTGGGATAGTTATTTTACCATGTTGGGTTTGCAGGTTAGTCGCAAAGTTGATTTAATTGAAAATATGATAGACAATTTTGCACATCTTATCAATCAATTCGGCTTCATCCCAAACGGTAATCGTACCTACTTTTTAGGACGTTCTCAACCACCTTTTTTCTCATTGATGGTTGAAATTTTGAGGCAAGAAAAAGGCGATGAAATCCTTTTGAAATACCTTCCAGTTTTAGAAAAAGAATACCGTTTTTGGATGGAAGATAAAATTACGCTTTCATCCCGAAATCCAGCAAGTAAACGAGTAGTGCTATTAAAAGAAAACGCAGTTTTAAATCGCTACTGGGATGAGTATGATACGCCCCGTCCAGAGTCGTACAGAGAAGATGTGGATTTAGTAAGAAGCCTTGAAAACCCACCAGACGGCATTTTTAGGCATATTCGAGCAGGCGCAGAATCGGGTTGGGATTTCAGTAGCCGTTGGTTCAAAGATGGTAGAAATATGAATACCATTCGTACAACTGATATTCTGCCTGTCGATTTGAATTGTCTATTATGGAACCTCGAAAATACCATTTTTAAAGCCTACCTATTGACAGATAATACCGCTAAAATTGAGGAATATTTCAAGTTTTCGAGTCAGCGAGAAAAGGCCATTGAAAAATACTTTTATTTGCATGGCAAAGGCTTTTATTTTGACTATGATTTTATGGAAAAACGCCATACTAATTGTTATTCCTTAGCAGCGGTTTTTCCTTTATTTTTTAACTTGTCGGATTCATTAAAAAGTAAAAATGTAAGTGAAAATTTGAGAGAAAAATTCTTGACAGAAGGCGGATTTATCACTACCACAAATAATACAGGTCAGCAATGGGATGCCCCCAATGGTTGGGCTCCTTTGCAATATATAACCTACAAAGGGCTAATTAATTATGCTTTTGAAGATTTGGCAAATGAAGCAAAAAATCGTTGGTTAAAAATCAATGAAAATGTCTATCGCCGGACAGGTAAAATGACTGAAAAATACAATGTAGAAACGCCAAATTCTATGGCGGGAGGGGGGGAATATCCCAACCAAGATGGTTTTGGTTGGACAAATGGTGTATATTTAAGGTTAAGTACAAACATATAGTAAACCCATGACAGAGTATATAATAATCGCTGAGATTTATTTAGGCAAAAGTATAAGAAATTAGTATTAGAATTCAGAAGATTTACTTCAAAAAATAAACCTAAAATTCAAAGCTCCGTCGCCAAACAAACTGGCTCCGCTATAAAAATCCATGAAGGGTTTTATGTCAATTCCGATATTGATAGGAGCATTTTTGAACTTATAATCTAAGCCAATAATACCATCAATGCCTACAACGGTCGAGTTATTGTCGTAATAAATTACTCTTTTTTTGTTGTAAAAATAATAACCATTTTCTCTGAAAAATCCCACGTGTCCCCCAATTCCGTAGAACCAATTTAAACCCGATGCCCCACTGATTGGGACAAATTTTTCGTATAAACCTGTTACTAAAATGGCGTTATGTCCCGCACTCAAAATCCCTTCGAGGGCAGTTTTGGAGTTAGTAAAGTGTCTGACTGTCAGTCCATTAGTTTGTCCGCCAAATCTAAAACCGATGGCGGTTTTGTATTTTTGGGCAGTTGTTGTAAAGGATAATAAAGTAAGAATAATAATAACTGTTGTTTTTGGGGAATATCTCATTTTATTTTGGCTTATATGTTTATTAATAAACGTTGTGTTTGACAAATAGTATTTCTAACTTAGTGAGTGGTAATTTAGTATAAAATTAAATTAAAAATGTCGAAAAAGAATTTCTCAATATTATTCATCTTTGCCATAATGTTGTCTGCATTCATTCCAAAAAATAGTTTTGTTGGTCAGCCGTGCCACGCATCAAAAAATTAACTCACATAAAATATGAAAATAGTCTTCCTTGATGCGTACACGCTCAATTCCCTCCATGATTTAGATTTGTCAATCTTCGATACCCTCGGTGAAGTAACCCTTTACGACCGTACAGCCCAAGATGAAATCGTAGAAAGAACCATAGATGCTGATATCGTTTTGACGAATAAATGTCCCTTAAATGCCCTCACTATCAGATCTTTACCCAATTTAAAATACATTGGCGTGGCGGCAACGGGCTATAATATTGTGGATATTGAAGCCGCTAAAAATCAAGGAATTATGGTAACGAATGTGCGAGGATATAGCTCGGCATCGGTGGCACAATTGGTTTTTTCCTTAATATTGAGTTTTACCAACCGAGTAGCGGAACACGCACAAAGCATCAATCAAACGTGGACTTCTTCGCCCGATTTCAGTTTTTATTATACGCCCTTAATCGAATTAGAAGGCAAGACTTTAGGCATCATTGGCTTGGGAGATATTGGTAAAAAAGTAGCCAATATTGGCTTAGGCTTTGGCATGAAAATCTTAGCAACCAAACGAAATCCAGAAAAGGGAGGTATGACAAATGTAGAAATTTGTTCCGAAGAAAAACTCTTGCAAGAAAGTGATTTTGTTACGTTACATTGTCCATTAACAGTTGATAATCAAGAATTTATCAATAAATCATCGTTGTCTTTGATGAAACCTTCCGCCATCTTGATTAATACTTCTCGGGGCGGATTAATCAATGAAGGCGATTTGGCAGAAGCTCTAAATGACCATCAAATTGCAGGGGCAGGTTTGGATGTTCTTTCGGTAGAACCACCCACGAAAGAAAACCCGTTACTCACTGCCAGTAATACCATCATCACGCCTCACATTGCATGGGCGGGTGTGAATGCACGTAAGGAATTATTGAAAGGAATGGTAGAAAATATTGCGGCTTTTCAAGCGGGAAATGTGCCAAAAGGGCTGATTATGTAGCACGGGTATCTGTCCCGTGCATAGGACTCCATTCACGGGTCGGATATTCGTGGTACGTTTTACGCAAAAAAGAACATTATCCAGACCATTGCCGAAGTTAATAATCCTGCATAAAAAATATCGGATTGATAGAAAGGAATATCTTCTTTTCCTTTCTTCAAATACCATAAAAACAAGCCCATACACGCAATAGAGGCAGGAGTGGCTGCCATTTGTGGACTGATTATGTGCGTGAGTGCCAATAAAATGAAAGGAATTTGAGTAATAAAAAACCCTAATAAAGCTCCGCCAATTCCTGATAATGAGATTTCTAAATCGTATTCATGAACCTTGCCTTTGCCGATACTATTGAGGTATTTTGAGAGAATTACTACTAAAATTGAGCCTATCGTGAAGATGCTGAAAACTCGATACAAGAAATTGAAAGTTTCGCCAAAAGTTTCTTTGATAAAAGTAATATTGACTAAGGTATTTTCATAGAGCCAATCGCAACCCAAACCAATGAAGGGCGAACCTGCCAGCACAATCACTGCCGCAATGGGATTGGTAGGTTTCCAAAGCACTCCCCAAAAGAAAACTACCACCAAACCTGGCTTGATATAGGACGTTTGACTGGCTAATTTCAAGAAAAAATTATCGGAAGAATTTGGGTCATAAGTTGAAAAAGCTAACACTCCAGCAATAGCACACATCAAAAAAACCACCGACTGTCCAAACCTAACGGTCTGTTTATCAGAGGCTTTTGGATTAATATACTTCCTAAAAATATCAAAAGCCATCATCGTAGAAACCGAATTCATCATGGAATAAATGGCGGAAAATATCGCACAAATCAAACCTGCCAAAATTAAACCGATGAAGCCATAACCCGCAGGAACGACTGTTTTTAGCAAGGTCAAAAAGGTATCGTCGGGCTTGATGGCCTCCGTTCCCAATCTACTTTTGAATAAATAAAAAGCCGCAGTACCCACGCCGATGGAAAAAAACGGAATGATTAATTTCAGAAAACCTGCGGCAATTGCTCCTAATTTGGCATCTCGGTCGGTTTTTGCTGCCAATACTCGTTGGACTTGATATTGATTGGTTGTCCAATAAAACAAATTCAAAATGGTCAATCCCGTGAAAATTCCGCTCCATGGCAGCTTGGGATGATTGGACGGTAAATACAAGTGCATCTTATTTGCTTCGGCATGGTCCAAGGCTAAAAGTCCCGATAATCCCCCGATTTCGGGTTGCATATACGTGAGTGTTCCCATCAACAAAACCGACAGTATCATAATGACTGTCAGGATATTATCGGCAATTACGACTGATTCCATTCCTCCAAAAACCGTAAAAATTACCGTAATAAGAGCAATCACAAAAATGCCTTGGATGTAGCTAATATCCCAACCCGTTCCTGCAAATAAAATCCCCAAAGTACGACTGCCGATGTAAAACCCTCCGATTAATTGAATCATAATAAAAATAACCATCAGGCAAGTATAAACCAGTCGGGCGTAAGAATTAAAGCGGGCTTCGAGGAATTGAGAGAGCGTGAAAAAGTTTTTCTTTCGATAAATGGGAATGAAAATGTAGCATAAAACCAAAATGGCAGGAATCGCCCAGATTTCATAATGACTTTGGGCAAACCCGATGGAATAGCCAATGCCCATCATGCCAATAATTTGTTGAGCATGAATATTGGTTCCAAAAATAGACCCTGCCACCGACCACCATCGCAACGAACGCCCCGCCATGAAGTATTCTTCGGAATCTTTTTTCTTGAAACTGGAATACATACTCGCCACAATCAAAAACAATAATGCGGCAATGACAACAACTATATCAAACCATTCGAGGGATTTTAGCATGGGGGATTCTGGGTTAGGCTACTTATCATTTCCTAAAATTAGAGTATAAAACCAAAATAAACAATGAACTTTAAATTATGTAATATTTGAAAATAAACTTAATCATTTAACTTGACTTGGGCATTGTTGGTAGGAGTATTATCTTTATATTGTATTACTCATTTTCAAATATAATTATCTATGCAAACTAACAATAATCGTCGAAAATTTATTCAAAAAAGTGCCTTAGGACTCATTTCTGTGCTGGGCAGTAGAGTAGTTTTTGCCAAAAATATTCCTCAAAATATGAGTATTTTAGGGGGAAAAGCCTTCCTTAAAAGTGATTTACCAGCAGGGAAAAATAAGGAAATGATGCTCCTCAATGACCGTCCTCTGAACATTGAAACACCTCCACATTTGTTGGATGATGCCGTTACTCCTGCCGACAAAATGTTTGTGAGAAATAATGGAAATTTGCCCGAAAATATCAATGCTTCCAACTGGGAATTAGTCATTGAAGGAGAATCTGCTAAAACTCGTAAAGTGTTTACTATCAATGATTTAAAAACAAAATTTAAAAAATACACTTATCAAATTACGATGGAATGTGGGGGGAATGGTCGCTCTGGTTTCACGCCCCAAACCTCTGGGAATCAGTGGCAAGATGGAGCAGTAAGTTGTGCAGAATGGACGGGAGTACGCTTGCGTGATGTGTTGGAAAGTGCTGGCATAAAAGATGATGCCGTGTATATTGGTTATTATGGAAAAGATACGCATTTGAGCAACGACCCCACAAAATCGTCCATTTCCAGAGGCGTGCCGATGAAGAAAGCCCTCGAAGATGAAACGCTTTTGGCTTGGGCAATGAATGGGCAAGATATTCCACTATTGCATGGCTATCCGTTGCGGTTGATTGTAGGGGGTTATCCCGCTTCGGTTTCAGGCAAATGGCTCACAAAAATTGTAATTAGAAATAAAATTCATGATGGTGAAAAAATGACGGGACACAGTTATCGAGTTCCCAAATATCCCATTGAAGCGGGTGGAAAATTGGCAGATAGTGATTTTAAAATTATTGAATCAATGCCCGTAAAATCGGTGATTACTTATCCAAAAACAGGAGCAATTTTAACCGAAAACCAATCCCTTGATGTACGTGGACATGCTTGGGCAGGAGATTTTGAAGTGGCTGAAATGAACATTTCAATAGATTTTGGAGCAACTTGGCAAAAATGCAAATTAGAAAAACCCAAAAACAGATTAGCTTGGCAACATTGGACTGCTAAAATAGATTTTCCTCAAAAAGGATATTATGAAGTTTGGGCAAAAGCTACTAATAGTAATGGTATCGCTCAACCAATGGTTATACCTGCTTGGAATCCAGGAGGTTATCTCAATAATTCCTGTCATAGGATTGCGGTTAAAGTCTCATAATTCCTTTAATCTACGGAATCTACGGAAGTCGTCCTTTTGAAGGACGACTTCCGTAATTTTTCATAATAATTTAATTAAAATGAAAAAAATACATAAATTACTCACCCTACTTTTTTTAGGCTACTTTTTGATGAGTTTAGGTTTTCAGAAAGATTTTGATAAAATTAATCTTACGCCCAAACCTATACAATCTGATAGTTTAGTAAAAATTGATGAAAGCACGGGTTTGATAGTTTCGGAACATCTCAACTTGGTCATTGCTAATTGTACGGGTTGTCATTCCAGTAAATTAATTACGCAATTTCATACTGACCGCCAAGGTTGGCTCGAAAAAATTCGTTGGATGCAACAAAAACAAAAGCTGTGGGATTTGGGCGAATCTGAACCCAAAATTTTAGATTACTTAGCCAAAAATTATCCCCCAAGCGAAAAGGTCAATCGTAGAGCAGCTTTGAAAAATATTGAATGGTATAAATTGAATAACTAATAATCAATGATTACAGAAACGATAAAACAGGTAGGCATCCGAACCGAAGAGCGAATTGTAGAAGTGGCTTGGTTTGATGATTTGTGTGGAGGAGATACTGCCTATTTGGGTACGGTAGATGGCTCTCGGAGAAGTAGTTTTGCCCATTGTTCAGACATAATAATGACTGCCGATGAATTGGGCTTCAAGAATATTCTCCTTCCAACCTCTTATGTAGTAGGCCAGGAAGTATTGCCTTTTGCAGCGGCTATGGCTCCCAAAGTCAAAAATATCAATATGCTTGCCGCCATCCGCACGGGCGAAATTCATCCGCCTATGTTGGCTCGTCATCTGGCAACGCTCGACCATATTTTGGAAGGTCGCCTTACGGTAAATATTATCAATTCAGACCTCCCAGGCTTGAAAGAAGACCATGAGTTGCGTTACAAACGTTGCGAGGAAGTTATCCAGATTTTGAAACAAGCTTGGACACAAGACCGCATTGAACATCAAGGCGAAGTATATCAGTTCAGCATGGCATCCGATCCTGTGAAACCCTACCAACAAAACGGAGGACCATTATTGTATTTCGGGGGAATTTCGCCAGGCTCAAAAGAACTTTGTGCCAAACATTGCGATGTATTTTTGATGTGGCCCGAACCCGAAGAAAGCATCTATGCCACCATGCAAGAAATGAGCGAAAAAGCCACCAAACACGGCAGGACGATGGATTATGGCATGAGGTTGCACGTGATAGTCCGTGAAACTGAGGCAGAAGCAAAGGCTTATGCCAAAGAATTAATGTCAAAATTTGATTTGGAGACGGCTGAAAAATTGAAGCACCGCACCCAAGATTCCAAATCAGCAGGAGTATTGCGACAAGACGAATTTAGAAAAAATGCCGATGAAGATGATTATGTAGAACCCATGCTTTGGACGGGAATTGGACGAGCAAGGTCTGGATGTGGAGCCGCTATTGTGGGCAATCCAAAACAAATTATTGAAAAAATGAATCGTTATATGGATATGGGCGTGCGTGCGTTCATTTTTTCGGGTTATCCATTAAAGGAAGAATGTGAGTATTTTGGAAAATTAGTTTTACCCCATCTAAAAACCGCAAAACTTTCAGAAATCCAAGGCAGAACGCCCAAACAAACGCCCGAAACCCCTTTAACTTTTGGGGAGTTGAGGGCGTAATCGGACTTATAAAATATGCAAATCCCAAGAATAGAAACTCCTTCTCAGAAAAAACTCATTGGCAAAAAACTTGCAATGAGTTTTGCCAATAACCGTACTCCCGAACTTTGGCGGAGTTTTATGTCTCGAAGAAATGAAATACAAAATGCTGTCAGCACAGATTTATTCAGTGTTCAATATTACGGAAACATTAATCCATTTGAAGATTTTAACCCAGAAGCCATTTTTGAAAAGTGGGCAACTATTGAAGTAACAGATTTCAACAACATTCCAACAGGATTAGAAGTATTTACGTTGGAAGAAGGACTTTACGCAGTTTTTGATTATAGAGGAAATTCACCCGAAATTTTTCAGTATATCTTTAAAAATTGGCTTCCTAATTCTGGCTATGAATTAGCCTATCGACCACATTTTGAAATTTTGGGAGAAAAATACAAGAACAACGACCCTGATTCAGAAGAAGAGATTTGGATTCCGATACAAAAAAAGTTGCCCAGACGGAAACCATCTGGGCAATCTTAGTAAATAGTTCTACACCTATTGAGAGTAAAGTTACACAAAAAAAATTAGTAATGTCAAGAGAAATGATAAAAAAAAATAGAATATGCGTGAAACTGCATCAGAATGACCGAAAGATGACTCAATATTTATTTAATGGTTATCTTTGTGGTTTACTATATAAGTCGTGAAGCACATCGAAACCCAACTTCAGTACATACTTCAACAACGTAGAGAACAGTTACTTTTCCGTACTTTACGAGCCAAAGACAATTTGGTGGATTTTTGTTCTAACGATTACCTTGGATTTTCCCAAGAAATAAGGTTAAATTCTGAAATTCACGGTTTTCCCTCTGGGGCAACTGGTTCAAGACTTTTGGCAGGTAATACGCAATTCATAGAAGATTTAGAACAAGAAATCGCAGATTTTCATGGGGCAGAAGCAGGGCTAATTTTCAACTCGGGCTATGATGCAAACGTAGGTTTATTATCATGTATTCCACAAAAAAATGATGTACTCATAACAGACGAACTCATCCATGCAAGCATGATTGACGGAGCCAGACTGAGCTATGCTACAAGGTATAAATTTAAGCATAATGACGTTTCGAGTTTGGAATTACGAATTTCGCATGCGGAATTAGACAAAGATAATTCTAAATTTGAAACGCTAAACTCTAAAGTCGAAAACACCTCCGAACTCCGCACTTCAAACTCGAAATTCGTTGCCATAGAATCCGTTTATTCAATGGATGGAGATACAGCACATCTGACAGCAATATCTGCTTTATGTGAACGCTTCGGAGCAAACCTCATAGTTGATGAAGCCCATGCTACAGGGGTTTTTGGCAAAAATGGTCGTGGATTAGTCAATGAATTAGGTTTAGAGAATAAAATTTTCGCACGTGTAGTTACCTTTGGCAAGGCTTTGGGC
>JANPIG010000102.1:0-1128 GCA_031424875.1 Cytophagales bacterium | reverse complement strand
GGCAAGGTTTGGTCGTACTTTATGGCTTTAAATTCTTCCCAATTCAAGGTCGGATGTTGAGCAACCAATTCCATAAAACGCTTGCTTCGGTTGTTATCCCACCGTTCCATTCCCATCGTTTTGTCAAAATTGTCAGGGTTTAAATTATCGCTTGGGGCGGTGGCATTATAGGGAGTATTGTTCGTATTAAAAACATAACCCGAAGTTGGATTTAGCAATTGTGGCAAATCTTCAAGCGGGTGAAAAGTTGTCCATAATGTTTTTGAAGTATTACCTGGCAACGTTTTTGACCAATCATACGCTGGATTTCGTATCGGAATTTTACCATTTGAAAGGTAAAAAATGGTATCGCTTTTATCGGCATAAACCACATTAAATCCTGGGATTGCGGTCATTTTCAAAGCATTTTTAAACTCATAAAAATTACGAGCTTTGTTCATTCGATACCACTGTTCCACAGCCCGAATCTCAAAAAGCACGGCATAGCGAATGGCAAAAACGGGACCTTTGTCTGTTACAACCGTTGGTCCATATTTACTCCACCATACTTTTCGTTTTACTTTGATTGTGGCAATGCCTAATTTCACATTTAGCGTAACTTCTTTTTCTTCCAAATTTAACCACTCGTTATCAAATTTATATTGGTTCTTATTTTCAGGATTAATTTCCAACTGAAACACATCCATTTTATCGTGATAATTGACCGTATGAGCCCAACCCAAGTTCTCATTTGACCCTAAAAAGATGGAAGCACCTCCTGGAAACAATGCCCCCAGGCAATTCCAGCCTTGTTCAGAGACTAAATGGGCTTCGTACCAAGATTGAGGACCTTCAAGTGGTTGATGCGGATTGATATTCAAATAAACCTTATCATCTTTGGTTCTTTTGCGGTTGAAAGCAAAGGCATTTGACCCGCCAGATTTGAATTGGGTAAGGGGCATTTCGTTATTAAAAATCTTTTTCAAAGCACTATCCATCCCACTAAAAACGGATAAGGATAAAATGGTAGCTGCCGTAGCGTCAATAACCGTTATTGGGAAACAATCCTTGACAAAAACCTCCTTCGGATGCGAAGCCGCAAAGGCATTCAGACCTGCTACATATCCAGCCACAACTGCCTTATATTCA
>JANPIG010000101.1:0-1490 GCA_031424875.1 Cytophagales bacterium | reverse complement strand
ATTTTAGTAGATATGGCTCCTGTCTTGTTGACACCCATGACCAAATCCTCTCAACAAGAAGCCTTGGATGTATTATCTAAATTGGGTGTTACCATAAAGTTAAACGTATCAGTGAAAGATTATATCGATGATAAAGTAATTCTTAGCAACGGGGAAGCCATTTTGACAAATACTCTTATTTGGACATCAGGGGTGATCGGTAGAGAGCTGCCGGGGTTACCTGAGGGAGTTATAGGCAGGGGTAGACGTGTGCAAGTAAATGAATTTAATAGAGTTGGAGGAACACAAAATGTCTTTGCCATTGGTGATATTTGCTTACAAACCACTGACAGCCATTTTCCAAATGGACATCCTCAAGTGGCCCAAGTAGCTATTCAACAAGGAAATAGATTGGCGAAAAATATAAAACAAATCGTTAACAATCAAGATGTTAAAGCTTTTTTATACAATGATAGAGGTAACATGGCTATTATTTCAAAATTTAAAGCAGTGGCCGATTTACCCCAATTTTCTTTCAAAGGATTTTTTGCTTGGTTAGTGTGGCTATTTATCCACATAATTCCCATTGCCGGATTTAGAAATAAAGTAAAATTATCTCTCAACTGGTTTTGGGATTTTATTACTAATAATCCCCCATTAAGATTAATCATTCGTCCCCGAGAAAAAGAAATTTTAGAAGAAGTAAACTGACCATAAAAAAGCCCCTAAAAAACGTGTTTAACATATTTTAGGGGCTTTTTTATGAATAATTCAAATTTTTTTTAAAAAATATTGAGTGTAAAAATCCAAACACAATTAGTTTACGTATGTTTTCTCGAGTGGGTAAATTTTTTTTTTTCAAAAACTTTAAAAAAATCAATGAAATTAATAATACTTTTTAATAATATATTTTTACCATTTTAATTAGTAACAAACTGAATTATTTTGATATAAATGTACCCTAAAAAAAAGCATTTTTTCAATATATAATTTTTGTAAAATTCTAATTTTCAAGACTATACGTCAAATAATTTTTTTGGGTATTTAATTCCCCACTAATAAATGGTATCAATTTTTTAAAAAAATTTATTAATAAAATACTATTAATTTTTACCTCATGATAAACTTTACCTTATGAAAACCATTAATTCAATCCACTCTCATTTTTATCTTTTTCCGAATCTTAGGATTACCAACAATAAATTTTTCTTATTTCATTAACGGTTAAATACAATTCTCATGAAAAGAATCAGTTTACCATTAAGAAGAATGCTTAAAAGCGTTCTCTTCTTGACATCTCTCGCTGTGGCAAATCTGAGCTACGCATCCAGCCACCGAGAGGCTCCGCTTATTTCAAACGACCCCTTGGCGGACAACACGGATGTATATGCTTTTAAAAGTCCAGATGATCCAAATTCAATTACAATCATCGCTAATTACATTCCATTCGAGTCGCCAGATGGTGGACCTAATTATTACAATTTTGGCACAAACGTACGTTACGAAATTCA
>JANPIG010000100.1:0-6263 GCA_031424875.1 Cytophagales bacterium | reverse complement strand
CTCCAAAAGCATGACGACCAATCATAATGGGAGCTGTCCAATTGGGTACTAATCTTGGTACATTAGCGCAAACAATAGGCTCACGAAAAACTGTTCCATCCAAAATATTACGGATAGTACCGTTTGGCGATTTCCACATTTGCTTCAAATTAAACTCCTTTACACGAGCTTCATCAGGCGTGATAGTAGCACATTTGATACCTACACCGTGTTTTTTGATGGCATTTGCTGCATCAATCGTAACCTGGTCATTGGTTTCGTCACGGTATTCCATGCCCAAATCATAGTATTCAATATCAACATCTAAATATGGTGTAATCAATTTATCCTTAATAAATTTCCAGATAATTCGAGTCATTTCATCGCCATCCAATTCGACAACGGGGTTTGCAACTTTAATTTTGTTCATGGTAAAATATGCTATTTTATAATTAATCAGTTTTTTAAAATGAATTTGGGGGCAAAGGTACGGAATGAATCATTATGTTTAAAAATAATTGAGGGAATATCGTTTGTTATTGATATTATTAGAATTTAAGACTACATTTTGAATGAAGAATCCTTTAAACATTCTTTCGTATCTTTGCAAAAATCATCATTTTTCAATATTTAATTTTAACGAATGAGCTTATTAGCAATCGGTTCAGTGGCGTTTGATGCCATCGAAACTCCCAGAGGAAAAACAGACAAAATCATTGGTGGTGCAGGTACATTTATCTCATTGTCAGCTTCATATTTCAAAACGCCCATCAATTTAGTGGCAGTTGTGGGCGAAGATTTTCCCCAAGAATATATTCAACTCCTTGAAAATAAGGGCGTTGATACCACGGGACTTCAAATCAAAAAGGGTGAAAAATCCTTCTTTTGGTCGGGTCGTTACCACAACAATATGAATTCTCGTGATACCTTAATCACTGAATTGAACGTTTTGGGAACTTTCGACCCAATTATTCCCGCTGAATATCAGGATTGCCAATATTTGATGTTAGGGAACCTTACGCCAGCCGTTCAAAAAATGGTAATTGACCGCTTGACCAATCGCCCAAAATTGGTAGTGATGGACACCATGAATTTCTGGATGGATATTGCGATGGATGATTTGAAAGCAGTTTTGAAAATGGTGGACGTATTGTGTATCAATGATGAAGAAGCTCGCCAATTATCAGGTGATTATTCCTTGAGAACTGCTTCAAAAACCATTATGGCAATGGGACCTAAAACCTTAATTATCAAAAAAGGAGAACATGGTGCATTGTTATTTCAAGATGATAAGATGTTCTTTTGCCCAGCTTTACCTTTGGAAGACGTTTTCGACCCAACGGGTGCTGGTGATACTTTCGTAGGTGGATTTATTGGCTATTTAGCAAAGACGGATGATATATCTTTTGAGAATATGAAACGTGCCATCGTGTATGGTTCGGCAATGGCTTCTTTTTGCGTAGAAAAATTTGGAACGGAGCGTTTGGTGGATTTAAAAGAAGATGAATTAGCCGCAAGAGTGGCTGAGTTTAAAGATTTGGCGGGGTTTGATGTTTAAATTAAGTTAAAGCAGTTAAAAAGTTAAAGAGTTAAACAGTTAAGATTTGGCTATCCGATTTTAACTTTTTAACTCTTAAACTTCTCTATCTCTACAACTCTTTTCAAACTCCCCCAGAAATAAAATTCTGCAAATGATTAATCGTATCTTTCTGATCTTCAATGATATAGCGAACTACATCACCCATTGAAACTAAGCCCACTACATGACCTTCTGCCACAACAGGCAAATAACGGATGTGCTTATCTGACATCAATTCCATACATCTTTCAATGGTATCATCGAGTTTTATAGATGCGGGTGTTGCTTGCATAATCTCTGATACAAGTGTATCGTGTGAGTGTTTTCCTTTCACGATAACCTTTTGTGCGTAATCTCTTTCGGTAACAACGCCCACAAATTGATTGTCTTCATAAACAACCAGTGAGCCGATGTTCTTTTCCACCATAATTTCCAAGGCATCATAAACTGTTTTTGAGGCATCAATTATCGTAACGGTATTGCCTTTGTGGTAAATAAGATTGGATACTTTTTTCATAAAGATTCGGTTTTAGTTTTTAGGAATAAAAATTTATACATTTTAATTGATAAATGCAAATTATATTTTCATGTAGCATGGCAATCTTTGCCGTCCGACATACGGCAAAGATTGCCATGCTTCGTTACACTTGAAAAACCCCAACCTTAAAATCCTTCGTAATTGGTGCATGATTTGCTGCTTCGATTCCTTTTGATATTACTTTTCGAGTATCGGCAGGGTCAATTATTTCATCCACCCAAAGGCGAGCCGCAGCGTAGTAAGGCGTGGTTTGGGTATTGTATCGGTCCATAATTTCTTTCAAAATCTCATCTTCCTCCTCTTTGTTCAAGACTTTTCCTTTAGCTTTCATGGATGAAATTTGCGTTTGCAAAAGCGTTTTGGCGGCTTGTTCGCCACCCATTACAGCAATTTTTGCCGAATGCCAAGCATAAATAAAATGAGGATTATAAGCCTTCCCACACATGGCATAATTGCCAGCTCCGTAAGAATTGCCTATGATAATCGTGAATTTTGGCACAATAGAATTAGAAACCGCATTCACCATTTTTGCTCCATCTTTGGTAATTCCCGAATGTTCTGACCGACTACCAACCATGAAACCTGTAACATCTTGTAAAAAAACTAAAGGAATTCTTTTTTGATTACAATTCATAATAAAGCGAGCAGATTTATCTGCTGAATCGTTATAAATTACGCCTCCAATCTGTACTTCGCCTTTGGCACTTTTCACCACCATTCGCTGATTAGCTACAATTCCTACCGCCCAGCCATCAATCCTTCCGTATCCACAGATGATGGTTTTGCCATAATCTTTTTTAAATTCATCAAATTCAGAATTATCTACTAAACGCTCGATAATGTCAAGCATATTATAAGGTTTTGTTCTTAATTCTGGAAAAATATCTAAGATTTCTTGAGGGTTTTTTGCAGGTAAATGTGCCTCTGTACGATTGAATCCAGCATTTGGCATTTCGCCCATTTTACCAATCGTTCTTTTTACGTGGTCTAAGCATTCTTGCTCTGTTTTGAACTTGTAATCAGCAATTCCTGATATTTCGGTGTGTGTAACTGCTCCACCCAAGGTTTCAGCATCAATGTTTTCACCCACTGCAGCTTTTACTAAATAAGGCCCTGCTAAAAAGATGGAACTTTGCCCTTCCACCATCAGCGTTTCGTCGGACATGATGGGCAAATATGCACCACCTGCTACGCAACTACCCAAAACGGCTGAAATTTGCGTAATGCCCATGGCACTCATTAAGGAATTATTGTAAAAAACCCTCCCGAAATGCTCACGGTCGGGAAAAATTTCGTCTTGCATCGGCAGAAAAACCCCTGCACTATCCACCAGATAAATGATGGGCAGATGATTCTGCATCGCTATTTCTTGAAAACGAAGATTCTTTTTTCCCGTTATAGGAAAATAAGCCCCAGCCTTAACGGTTTGGTCATTTGCCACGATAACACACAGTCTGCCAGATACATAGCCTAAACCACCCACCGTTCCGCCTGCAGGACAACCCCCGTGTTCAGGGTATAAATCATATCCCACAAATGCCCCGATTTCGAGAAATTCAGTATTGTCATCAATTAGATAATCAATTCTTTCACGGGCAATAAGTTTACCTCTTTCATGTTGTTTTTGAATGTTTTTGAGTCCACCGCCCAATTTGATGGTTTCAAGGCGTTGTTGTCTTTCAGCGAGAAGTGCCTCGTGGGCATTTTGATTTTGGTTGTTCATAATTTATTGATGAGATTGAATAGGGCGATAATTTACGATAATTTTCTGTAAAAATGATATTGTATTTATCTTTACAATCAATTTAAAAGATAATGAAATGACCCGCAAAGCTACCCAAAACGATTTCCAATTCGTGTATTCCTTATATATGCACCCACAAGCAAACTCATACTTGCTGTACGAAAATATGGATTTAGAGCAATTCAAGCCTATTTATCAAGATTTATTAAATGATGGCGTGAAGTATATTTTTGAAGAAAACGATATGCCTGTAGGAATGTTCAAACTCATTCGACTTAAGCATCGCTGCTCACATATTGCCTACGTTGGTGGGTTAGCCATTCATCCTGATTTTGCAGGAAAGGGCTTTGGCGTAAAAATGATGCAGGAAATTATAAATTTAGCCAAAGAGAATAATCTCCTAAGATTAGAATTAAGTGTCGGTTCAGAAAATAAATTAGCTCAAAAACTTTATAAAAAAGTAGGATTTGTAGAGGAAGGAGTGCTTCGGAAATATACACATTTAGTGAGTGAAGGGCAGTTTTTAGACGAAATAATGATGTCGTATCTATTGTAGTATTTTTTTTTATTTCATAAACCCTTTTCAAGAATTACCTTTGTGAGCATTTATAATTTTTAACCAACAAAAACAATGAGAAAGAAGATTGTTGCAGGAAACTGGAAAATGAATAAAACAATGGAAGAAGCCATGATTTTGGCATCGGAAGTTGTTCACATGGTAAAGGATGAAGTAAATACGGATGTTCAGGTAATTATTGCTCCTCCTGCTTTATATTTGACTACTTTACAAAAACATACTGAGCCAGTTGCCAATATGGGAATTGCCGCTCAAAACTGCTCAAACAAAGTTTCAGGGGCTTATACAGGTGAGATTTCTGCTCCAATGTTAAAGTCGATTGGCGTTACGCACGTCATTTTAGGACACTCTGAACGTCGTGAATATTTCAATGAAACTAATGCAATGATTGCTGAAAAAGTAGATATTGTTTTGGAAAACGGCATGACTCCCATTTTCTGCTGTGGTGAATCTTTGGATATGCGTCAGAATGGAGATTTTACGGCCCATGTGGCTTCACAGATAACTGATAGCCTTTTTCATCTTTCACCAGAAGACTTTGCAAAAGTGGTTATTGCGTATGAACCCATTTGGGCAATTGGTACGGGCTTAACGGCTTCATCACAACAGGCACAAGATATGCACGCTTATTTGCGTAATCATTTAGCTACAAAATATGGTCAGGCGGCAGCTAACAATACTTCTATTTTATACGGAGGAAGTTGTAATGAGAAAAATGCCGAAGAACTTTTCGCATGTCCGGATGTAGATGGCGGATTAATTGGTGGAGCTTCTTTAAAGTCTCGTGAATTTACAAATATTGCCAAGTCGTTTTAAGTGAGTTAAAAAGTTATAAAGTTAAAGAGTTATTAAAGAGGGCAAGTCCCTTTTCAACTTTTTTAACTTTATAACTTCTCCAACTTTTTTACTCCAACCTGATACCTGCCCAATATAGGAAAGTGATCTGAATATTTAATGTCTCTAAAAGTCTGAAAATCAAGTACTTTTATTGATTCGCTACAAAATTGATTGTCTATTCTAACAATTCTTGGACTCCTATTCAAGGTAAATCCAAACCCATTTCCTCTTTCTTCAAAAGCATTTTTTAAGCGGTCTCTGATATTTCCGTAAGCATTTCCGTAGGGCGTTTCGTTGAAATCTCCACAAAGAATCACAGGATAAACGCTTTCATCAATTAATCTTTCTACCATTTCCACTTCATCAGAATGTCTTTCAAAACCCCACTTTAAGGAATATAAAATGCCCTTACCTTCCTTTTGAGCTTCCGCATAATCTTTGCCTTTTACTTGGCGTACTATATTTCCAACCCGAATTCCCATGGATTGAAATTGTACATTTATGACTCTAATAGTATCTTTTTTTCGAGCAATATCAGCCACTAAATAACCATTGTTATTCATTTTTCCAAAGGTTTTTATTTCACTATGAATGATGGGGTAAGCTGAAAAAATAGCCAAACTTACCAACCCCAAGTCGTTTTCGTCACTACTTACGAAATACTGATTTTCTCGCCTCATACGAGCTAATGTTCCAAAATTGTCATTGTGGCTTAAATTGTAAAATTCCTGAAAACATTTTATATCTGCCTCATAATCAATAGAATACTGCATTAAATCGTCAGCTTTTTGTTTGTTTTGTTCATACTCATCTCCATAAAAACCATATACATTATAGCTGAAAACGGTAAGCGGATTTTCTACTTTAATTGGATCTTTAAAAACAATAGTTCGTTGAATAAAAGGATATCCGATTGCTAAAATCATGATAGGTAAAATGGCTCTGGCTGGACGAATAAACAACCAGGTGAATGCAATTAAAAAGCAACCTAACATGGCAAAAGGCAAAG
>JANPIG010000099.1:0-3282 GCA_031424875.1 Cytophagales bacterium | reverse complement strand
CGTAAAAGGAGAAATAATTACCATGGATACCACCTCTATTACCTTACGTACTGGCGATTCTCAAACCATTTTCCCCTTGAGTATTCTACAAACTAAAAGTATAGAAATGTTTAGTTAAGTTTTCTTAAAAAAAACAAATTTTATGATAAAATCATAGTTATCTACAAAATATTATGTGACCTTTCGTTTCTATTGCCGTCTCTTATTCTGATTAGCTTTAATCATTTCAAAAATTATCTTCACATCAAAATATCGTCATCTGACGGACAATCAAAAAATCAAATTTTCAAGCGAGGGACAACCGTACGTCCGTCATTTTAATTGTTGTGCCTTGCTCTAACTATTAAAACAGCTATTTTATGAAAAAGAGAATTTCTTTATTCATCGTTACCGCTTTATTCATTTCATCAAATTTACTGGCTCAAGAGGTAGTCGTAAAAAAAGACACTTCATATTGGAAAACTGGAAAACAATTTGGCGCTAATTTTAGCAATGCAGGTTTTAGTAATTGGACTGCTGGTGGACAAAATGCCACTGGTTTCAATGTATTTTTTAATACTAAAGGCGAATATGCGAAAGACAAAACCACTTGGGTAAATGACTTACAATTGCAGTATGGTATTTTGGATAATGGCACAGGCTTAAAAAAGAGTATAGACCGTATTTTTTTTGATACTAAGGCTGGACGTAAACTTTCCAAAACATGGTCTTTTGTAGGAGGTATCAACTTTCAATCACAATTTACTGCGGGTTATAGATACGGTATTACGTCAGACAAAGATGTGAAAATTTCTAATTTGTTTGCCCCTGCCTTTATCACAGAATATATTGGTTTAGAATGGAAGCCCAAGCCTTTTTTCAACGTCGTGTTTGCTCCAGGAGCGCTACGTCAGACGATTGTATCGGATGATGAAGTTAGAGAGAAAAAGAATGGAATTCTTCAAGCTGCTTATGGCGTGCCTGCGGGGCAGTCTTTACAGAATGATGTAGGAATTATGCAAGTTGTAGCAACATTTGATAAAGATGTAGCCAAAAATGTCAACTTGAAATTACGTTATTCACTATTTGTGCAGGCCAATAAAATTGCTAATACGGATAATCGATTGGATGCTAAATTAGCGGCTAAAATCAACAAATACTTCAGTGCAACCTTCGATTTAATTTTGTTGTATGACGATGATCAAAGTTTTGAAGTTCAACAAGCTCGTAATTTAGGACTTGGATTCCTTTATACATTTTAACGACTATTTATCCCCTAATCATATATTATTCACATATTAAAACCCCAAACTAATTTTATGTTAAATGATTTCAAAAAATTTATCGCCCAAGGAAATGTCCTTGACTTAGCTGTCGGTGTTATCATCGGTGGTGCTTTCGGTAAAATCACTGCTTCATTAGTAGATGATATCTTGATGCCAGTAATTGGTATCATTTTAGGCGGAGTTGATTTCACAAAACTGTCTATTACTGTAGGAAGTGCCGTTGTTAAATATGGTAACTTTATTCAAGCAGCTATTAATTTCTTAATAATTGCTTTAGTAATCTTCATGCTTGTGAAGGCAGCTACCAAAGCTGGTATGGTTGCTAAAAAAGAAGAATAACATTAAATATTGCGTTAACCAATTTTATATTGGATAAATAGTGAAAAGCCCGATTCGATGAGATTTCGGGCTTTTTTATTAACAAAAATCCCCGCCAATGGCAGGGATTTTCTGTATTAACCTTTTCTAAAAATTCACACGAGACGTGTAAATGGGTGAACGGTTCACGGTAAAAGGTGAACAGTTTTTACCTTTTATAAATATATATGGGCATTTATAATTATTTCATTTTCACTCACATTACTCATAAACTTGAAGGATCAATCGTTTACCGTTCACCCTTTACCATTCATCTATAATTCTTTCTTCATCAGATAATCCGTTTGAGCATCCTCTCCCAATTGAAAAATATGGGTTCCAAAAATTTCAAACCCCCACTTCTTGTAAAAGCTAATAGCCTTTGGATTATACTCCCAAACGCCTAACCACAGCGACTGATAGCCTTTTTTACGAGATACATCCATACATTTCTGCATCAAAAGAGCGCCCATTTTTTGTCCATGAAATGCTTTTTCGATGTAAATTCTTTCAATTTCTAAAGCTTTTGGGTCTGGATTTTCTACTAAATTTACCCGCATTTTTGCATAGCCAATGATTTTATTGTCTGATTCTACCAGTAAAAATATAGTGTCATCAGTCAGAATTTCAGCTATAATTTGCTTTTCATTAAATTTTTCTTGTAAATAATGTTGCAAATTTTTAGGCGTATTCTGATCTCCGTAAGTTTCCACAAAAGTCTTTGCTCCAATCTGACAAAGAGCTTCAACATCTTGTAGCGTAGCTATTCTAATATGTCGGTTTTCATCTATCACTCTACAAATGAAGAAGATTTTATTTATAATAAAAAATACTTAATTTGCATTAATTAATGCTTAAATCACATTAAATGGAAGTTAGACAATTACAGTATTTTTTAGGAGTTGCCAATGAGTTACATTTCTCAAAAGCCGCCGAAAAACTCTTTATTGCTCAACCTGCTTTGAGCCGACAGATTCAGGCTTTGGAAGAGAGTTTACAGGTATTATTATTTGAAAGAGATAAGCGTAATGTAAAGCTTACCCCAGCGGGTGAATATCTACGTGAAGAGGCAACAGAAATACTTTCGCAATTAGAAAATATCATTAAAAGAACTCAATTAATTCATACTGGGGAAGAAGGAGAAATCAGAATTGGGCATCCTGGTTCTGCCATTTATTCGGTTATACCTCCACTTTTGTCTCAATTGAGAAGTGTTTTTCCACGAATAAAAGCTAATCTTTCAGAGATTTTAGAGGATGATTTATTTGGCTTTCTCAAAAATTATCAGATTGATGTAGGCTTCATTCGTGAGCCTTTTGTAGATGCACAACTCAATACTAAAGTGCTGTTAAAAGAGTCATTTGCACTAGTATTGCCTGAAAATCATTGGATTACTCCTGAAAATTTTATTAGTTTAGCGCAAATAAAAAACGAACCTTTTGTGCTGCCCCCTCGCCATGCAGGTTCAACCTATTATGATTTGCTGGTACGGATGTGTGAGCGAGAAGGATTTTCGCCGAATGTGGTGCATGAATCTATTCACGGAGCAACAATTTTGCGTTTGGTTGAATATAATTTGGGCATTTCAATCATGCCCATTTCATATCAACTAAGCACAGCCATGCGAGTGAAATTTATTGACTTAAAAGATATTCCAGAA
>JANPIG010000098.1:0-1630 GCA_031424875.1 Cytophagales bacterium | reverse complement strand
GAGCTCCAACAGGTGCAGCAACTCCATAAATCGTATTCCAAAGATTTTGTGTTGCATTGGGCTTATCTTTCATTGCAATACCTAAACCCACTTGACCAGCTACTAAAAGACCTTGTGCCAACATTCCTTGACTCATTCTTTCAGCACCATGTTTAGCAATGGCATGAGAAACCTCATGACCCATTACCACAGCAAGTCCAGTTTCAGTTTGAGTGATTGGCAAAATACCGGTATAAACAACCATCTTTCCACCGGGCATACACCAAGCATTTACCTGAGGACTTTGTACTAATTCAGTTTGCCATTGATAACCTTCTAAATATTCTGGATGATTTATACTGGCAAAATAGCTTTGAGCTGCTCTTGCTACACGGTCACCAACTCTTTTTACCATAATTGCTTGTTGTGAACTCGGAGGAACTACCTTGCTGGTATCTAAAAATGCTTTATAGCTTGTGAATGCCATGGCATTCATTTCTGAATCTGAAACAAGTAATAATTGGTTTCGTCCAGATAAAGGGACTTTTGAACAAGCCCAAACTAAAGTAAGGAGGAATGCTCCATAAAAAATGATTCTTTTCATTTTATTTTTTGTTTAATATTTTAATTATTAAATAGTTTAAAAAAATCGTACCATTACAAAAATCTTTAGGATAATTTCCTATATGACGTAAAAATCTTAAAAAGGTTCTATATTTCTTCAATTTCACGGTATTTTTGTTGAAATATTTGTAAATAAATATTTTTAATAAAAATTCTTTATAATTTTAGGGAAAAATATAGAACAGTATAGCACACTTTTGTATTCTCCCTTCAAAACGAAAAAATATGAAAATCTTATGTATTGGTAGAAATTATGCTGAACATATCGCTGAATTAAATAATGAGAGACCTACTGAACCTGTTCTTTTTCTAAAACCTGATTCTGCCATTTTGAGGAATAATGACCCATTTTACTTGCCTGATTTTTCAAATGATATTCATTATGAAGTTGAAATTGTCTTGAAAATCAGCAAAATAGGCAAAAATATTGAAGTTAAATTTGCCCATAAATATTACGATGAGGTTGGAATTGGCATAGATTTTACTGCCAGAGATTTACAGTCAAAATTGAAAGAAAAAGGGCTACCTTGGGAAAAAGCTAAAGCCTTTAATGGATCTGCCCCTATTTCTGGTTTTGTTAGTAAAGAAGAAATGGCTGATTTGAAAAACTTAAAATTCGATTTGAAAATTAATGGAGAAACTCGTCAAGTTGGCGATACAGCTATGATGCTTTGGAATTTTGATGAAATAATTGCAGAAATGTCTAAATATTTTACTTTGAAAAAAGGGGATTTAATTTTCACTGGTACTCCAGCAGGAGTTGGTAAAGTGAATATTGGAGATAATTTAGTAGCGTCAATTGAAGATAAAGAAATGCTGAATTTTGAAATAAAATAATTATAACCACATAGAAATGTTAGGCATGATAGAAAATTTAGAAATAAAGATTATTTTTAAAACATTATCTAACATGAGAGATGTAATTTATAAGCACAAAAATTAAAATTTGTTATTAGATAAATCTATCATTTCTATCTTAACTATGTGGTAAAAAAGACATCGTCCATTGAAAAAATTATTAATAATT
>JANPIG010000097.1:0-1475 GCA_031424875.1 Cytophagales bacterium | reverse complement strand
CACACGGATAAATTGCTGGTCAAGGAGCTGGTCTTCGTAGTATCTAATCGTGTGGGCGTAGATTCTTTTTTTTCCATATTTCAGATGAAAAACGGAATAATTGCTCTGACTTTCGAGCATGATGATATTTTCTACAGGAATTAAAATTTTCTGTTTTTGATTCACCAAAACAAAATGATCGGATGAATTCTGAAGGTCGTTGTTCATGGAGGTAATTGGGAAAAGGGTTGATAGCAAAGAAATTATCAATAAAATCTTTTACAAAGTTCTCTTAATAATTCGCCCTTGTCAATTACGGCAATCCGTGAATTGTATCACGGAAAACCGTGATTTTTAAGGATTTATGTTCAATCTATTCCATAAATCGCTTAATTTGATAGTGTTTTTAGAGGTTATTTTCTAAAAATAAAGATTATTAAAGCTCACACATCCCCCTGCCCCCTTCAAAGGGGGAATTTCCAACACATAATTTAGTACTAAAAATAAAATTACTATTCTCATAATTATGTAGTAAAAATGGCAAAACTCAAAATACGAACATCGAAATACCCATGAACCGAATCTCCGTCATAATTCTATTACTTTTTTCCTCTATAAATTCCTTCGCCCAAATGGCAGATTCGGACGAGATGGATAGGAATAAATTTCGTCTGCGAACGCTCCAACATCAGCCCAATTCGTTGGCGAATGATACTTCACAGATTTTCTATCTCAACAAAATTTGTCGTAATTATACCCTCATGACTCGCCTTTGGGCAGATTCGGGATTGCATTATGCCCAAATACTCTATCAAAAAGCCCTTTCGATGAACAATCATCCCAACCAGATTCGGGCATTATTTTATCAGTCTAATTTTTATTTAAAGAAAAACCTTTTCACCAAATCCTTAGAAGCTAACCTAAATACCCTCCGAAAATGCGAAGAAAGTCCAAAACCTTGCGATGAAATTTGGCGAATAAACCTCCGTTTTGGGCAGATTTATTATCAAATAAAAGAGTACGAAAAAGTAATTCCCTATATTCAAAAATCAATTGATTATTTAGAAAAAATACCAAATTTGCCTTTTAGTTTAGAATTGCAACTTACTGAATGTTATAGGCTTAGTGGAATATCTAATCAGCTTTTGGGAAAAAATGAGGAAGCTAAAAAAATGTTCATGAATGTGATGAAACACGCCCAACTCTCAAAGAATGATATTCAGTTTGCGTATTCAAAATCAGTGTTAGGTGATTATTATTTGGAGGTTGAAAAGAATGCTGATGAAGCTCAAAGATATTTCGATGAAGCAGATGAAATCTTCGCCAAAAAGAAGTATTTGCAAGGACGAGCTTCGCTATATTCGAGTTATGTAACACTTTATAGATTCAAAAAAGATTATTTACAGGCTGAAAAATACGCTAAATATTTGCTACTAAATGCCTTGGAATCGCAAAGCACAACCATGCACTATCGGGCTTTGATTGATTTGTCGGAA
>JANPIG010000096.1:0-1588 GCA_031424875.1 Cytophagales bacterium | reverse complement strand
TCAAAGCACAAATAATTTCGATGCCAGCTTGCTCTTGCACATATTTTAAGAGTTCTAAATTTTTTCGTAATAGTCTGTCTTCCAAGACATAACAAGGTGATGGTATTTTAGAGAAGTCAATCATTTCAATTTGATAATTTTAATTTCAATTTTCCAAAAATTCCTTTTTCTTTCGGTAAGTTCATTTAGGACTGGAACTTTCCGAAAGTAAAAAGAACTTTCAGAAAGTTTGTGAGGGGTAACTTTCCGAAAGTTCAGATTCTAATAATCAGTAACCAATTCTTAATACTCATGTGGCAAAGTGCCGTTAATTTCCTCATGCCAAGGCAAGCCATGAACATTCAACATTGCCATAAAAGGATCTGGATTCATTTCTTCACAATTCCAAACGCCTGGTTGCATCCATTCTCCCGTAATCATCAACATGGCTCCAATCATGGCTGGCACGCCCGTTGTGTAGCTAACTCCCTGTGCTTGAACTTCTCTCCAACAATCTTGATGTTTGCAATTATTCCAAACATAGTAAGTTTTATCTTCCCCGTCTTTAATTCCTTTGATTTGACATCCAATTGAAGTTTCGCCTGAATAATTTTCTCCTAATGAGCTTGGTTCTGGTAAAACTGCTTTCAAAAACTCCAATGGCACAATATCCATTCCTTGAAATTTGATAGGTTTGATGGAAGTCATTCCCACATTTTCCAATACATTCAAATGCGTGATATATTGTTGTCCGAAGGTCATCCAGAATCTGGCACGCTTCAAAGTTGGGAAATTCTTAACCAAAGATTCCAATTCTTCGTGATATAAAACATAGGATTCTTTAAGTCCGATGCCAGGATAATCTATTGGTTTATGAATTGACATAGCTTCAATTTCTACCCACTCACCATTTTCCCAATATTTTCCTTTTTGCGTAATTTCACGAATGTTAATTTCTGGATTAAAATTGGTGGCAAAAGCTTTTCCATGATCACCTGCATTGCAATCAATGATATCCAAATAGTGCATTTCATCAAAGTGATGTTTGTTGGCATAGGCGGTATAAACCTGTGTTACACCTGGGTCAAAACCGCAACCCAACAATGCCATTAAGCCTTTCTCTTTAAAGCGTTCTTGGTATGCCCATTGCCATGAATATTCAAATTTGGCAACATCTTTGGGTTCATAATTAGCAGTATCCAAATAATGAACATCCGTTGCTAAACAGGCATCCATAATGGTTAAATCTTGATAAGGCAGCGCCACATTGATGACCATGAATGGCTTAACTTTATTGATAAGTGCAACCAATTCTGGCACATTATCGGCATCCACTTGGGCGGTTTCAACCTTAGTTGGCAAACCTATTTTGGCACATTCCTCTGCGATGGCATCACATTTACGTTTGGTGCGACTGGCTAAAACCACTTCTGAAAATACATCAGGATTCATAGCGCATTTCTTTACCACTACATTACCTACGCCTCCTGCACCAATTATTAAAACTTTCTTGCTCATATTTATTGATTAAAATTCTATCACAAAATTAACCAAAACCTTAGAATTTTTGATGAAGAATTGGTTAAATCTATTAATCCTACAAAAAACC
>JANPIG010000095.1:0-4274 GCA_031424875.1 Cytophagales bacterium | reverse complement strand
AATAAAAATAACTATTAGTTTTAAGATAAACAAGTGACGAATGAAATAATTTTACCATTAAGAAAAATCCCAAGCTACCACTTCCCAAAGCTCAGGATAATTTACATCAAAATACTCATGAATTATCTCAAAACCTACTCGTTTATGAGCCGCTAATGAACGGAGATTTCGTTTGGCAATTTCGGTTACACAAAGCTCAAAACGGTCTGAAAGATTTTCTTTATGTTTGGCATACAATCCATCAAAAACTCCCATTCCTCGATAGCCTTCTGCTACACAAACCTGCCCCATAGCGTAGTATTTGGTATCTTTTATCAATTTTCCTTTGTATTCCAAACCGTCCATTAGCTCAAACATAGCCGTCAAAACTGGAATATCGTACCTAAAACTTTCAGGCATTACCAGGGCGTAACCAATGACCGCATCACCATCTTTGGCAATGATTTGTGGCACGGATTGATTCATGCGAGAAAGCAAATCAAAATTGTGGACAACCGTTACAAATCCTTGGTTGTTGGCAACATCTTCGGAGATATTTTTGGTAAGATTTCTTTGCTGTAAATCAAGCAATTGCTGAATCTCTTTGTCAGTAGTGATGGTAGTAAAAATGATGTTCATATTTATGGTTTAATCTTTTGATAATCTAAATCTATGCTTCCTAAAATTCCTATGTGGTAAATGGTTGCAATCTTTTAATATTACTCGTAAATTACGGAAAATCCAATCAATTTAACAATCCAATTCCATGATAAACTCCCGTCGTAACTTTTTAAAAACCTTTGTGGCTGCCTCTGCCACCGTTCCTTTGGTTTCTTCCATAAATGCCAGTGCGTTTGAGGGCAAAAATTTGGGCGTTGCCTTGGTTGGCTTGGGTAGTTATGCTACCAATAATCTTGCCCCAGCCTTTGCAAACACAGAATTTTGTCGTTTGGCGGGTATTGTTACGGGTACGCCCGCTAAGGCAGAGATTTGGAAAAAGAAGTATAATATTCCAGAAAAAAACGTTTATAATTATCAAAATTTTGATGAAATAGCGAAGAATCCTGACATTGATGTGGTGTATGTGGTACTGCCAAATGGCTTGCATCACGAGTTCGTTTTGCGTGCCGCAAAGGCAGGTAAACACGTGATTTGCGAAAAACCAATGGCAATTTCTGTGAAAGAGTCCGAAGAGATGATTGCGGCTTGCAAGGCGGCAAAAGTAACGTTTTCAATTGGCTATCGCCTTCATTATGAGCCATTTAACAAGGAGGTAATGCGATTGGCGAAAGATAAAGATTTTGGAAAAGTAACCTTTGTGGAAGCAAGTTTTGGCTTTCCATTAAGGGATAAAAAGGCATGGCGAATGATTCCGAAATTGTCGGGCGGAGGACCGATGTTGGACGTTGGAATTTATGCCCTCAATGCTGCGAGATATGCCACTGGTGAAGAGCCAATTTCAGTAACTGCCCAAGCCGTGAAAACTCGCCCCGATATTTATGTGGATGGCATTGAAGAGACCATGTTTTGGCAAATGAAATTTCCGAGTGGAGCAATTTCAAATCATACAACTACTTATAATTCAGGTTTGCAACGCTTGTATGTAGGCTATGAAAATGGCAATTTAGAGATGTCCCCTGCCTTTGATTATGGTCCTTTAAAAGGCAAAACTTCCAAAGGCGAAATGAAATTCCCGATTGTACATCACCAAACTTTGATGTTAGATGGAATTTGTGGAGATATTATCAATAATCGCCCTATGAGAACGCCTGGCGAAGAAGGATTGAAGGATATGAAAATAATGGCTGCCGTTTTTGAGGCGGCTAAAACCGGGAAAGAGGTAAAATTAAGTTAATACTAATTATCAAAAATAGTAGGTGAAGAAATAGCTGAAAGAGGATTGGGATATTAGAAAATATTAATGTAATATACTGATAATGAAATACTTAATTGAAAATTGGATATTAGCCAATATTTAAAAAATTTAATCTGAGACAATTTTGTAAAAAATTAGGCGGTCTGACCATCATCAGACCGCCCAAATAAAAACCAATATTCTTACGCCTCTCCTTTATCTTCTAATAATTCAATGAATATTTCACTCAACACTATAACAACTATAGAAACTAATAATTTTAATATAGAGGTGTGAGTTAGTAAAGGGCTAAAATTATCAAAGTTTATAATATTTGAAACTATGATAAATGAAAGCATTATTTTCTGTAAAAGAGTGATTTTTTTGATTGAGATTTTTGAAAAATGCCTAAAACCGAGTTCGTGTAAAACATAAGCCATGCTTATGCCAAATATTGGTAAACCCAACCCAATTAGTTGATGTTTTTTTTCAAATTCATCTAATTGATGGAGCATCAAAGAAAATTTATTTAAAATTTCCCATGAGTGCGAAAATCTTATTCCTAATACCATAAGAATACGGCTAATTAGAATTGAAATTTTTATAATAAATTGAATGAAATTACTCATGTTATTCTGGTTTTTATAGGTTAGTGAAAAATCTATATACTACCAAACTTTACGATAAGACAAAGCGATTTATGCCTAACTGGATATTAGCGTTAGCACAGGTCCAAGAAAATTCCTTGAAGATTCGAGTGAAAGGGAAAGGGGGAGGAGTTATTTTTTCATAAGCATACAAATTAATAAGTTAATCCTTTGATTACATTCAGAAATAACTTATTACATTTGTATCAGCAACGATTAATGTCTTGTTCTTTCTGAACGATATTGATTGAAAAGGAAAACAAATATGTTTTCCTTTTTTTGTTTAATTTCTTTTTCATAATTCTTAATTGCTTAGAATAACTGAAAACCATTTTTCTTGTAAATTTTGTAATTTTAAGACTTTAAAGGCAATATTTAAATGAGAAAATAAGATTTTTCTGATTTTTATCTTATTTAATGATTCAAAGATAACGATTGTTTTCATATATAAAAATTGATTCGTATAGCAATAGTATGCAAGCATAACAATTAAATAGGATTATTCTAATCGAATAATAGGTAGAATGTATTTAAAAATATATAATATAGTATTTTACTAAGGAAAATTTATTTAAGAATTATGAAATATTTTTTTCAATCGGTAATATATTGCTTATTTTCATTTTTAATTAACATAAACTGCCTTTTTATTTTCCAACCCCTTAAAAAATTCATACATCGGATTCACATCTAATCTTACAAATTTTTGCCAGAGTTTTATGGCTTTTGTAATGAGTTCGTTTTCTATCAAAAAGCCATCATGTCCATAGAGAGAGTCTAAGGCTTGGAAAGTAGAATCTGGGATGTGTTTTGCCAAAAATGCCTGCTCATTGATTGGAAACAAGGCATCTGATTTAATACCCATCACTAAAGTACGAGATTTTACCTGCGAAAGTGCCGCTACCACACCCCCACGACCACGCCCTACATCCTGCGAATCCATCACCTGCGAGAGTACATAATACGAGAAGGCATTGAACCGTTGTGCCAATTTTTCACCTTGATAACGCTGATAAGTTACCGCCCTTTGCGGCTTGTGGAGAGACTCCTCTTTGCGGGCTTGCGTTACCCCATACGTTTCATAATTACGATATGAAATCAAAGCCGTTGCCCTTGCTGCCATCATGCCTCTGATGCCCGCTTTTTCGTGGCTTTCTTCCCAAGTAGGATCAACTTCTATGGACATTCTTTGCGATTCGTTAAAGGCAATTCCCCAAGGAGAATGTTGGGCATTTGTTGCAATTAGGATAAGATTTTCAATCAAATCGGGCTGAGAAATTGCCCATTCTACGCACTGCTGACCACCCAAAGACCCGCCGATACAGGTAAAAATCTTCTCAATTCTCAAATATTCACGCAAAATATCAAAGGAATTGACAATATCTCGAATAGTGATTAAAGGAAAATCGTGAAAATAGGGTTTACCAGTTTCTGGATTTATAGAAAGTGGTCCTGTGCTGCCATAATGCGAACCCAAAACGTTTACGCAAATGATAAAATGCTTGTCGGGGTCAAATAATTTACCACGACCCACCAAGCCCTGCCACCAGTCCTGCACATCCTGCGACCCCGTAAAGGCATGGCACACCCACACCACATTTGAACGGTCGTGGTTAAGTTCTCCCAAAGCCTGATAACTCAGTTCAAGTTCGGGTAAAATGCCTCCTGCTTCTAATAGGAAGGGTTTATTGTATTTGAAAGTTGTTGTTTTTTTACGGAGGTTAATTTTTTCAGTAAAACTGATTCATCATACTCCGACATTTTTACAATAGCATCAAAGAGTTCGATAATCT
>JANPIG010000094.1:0-1388 GCA_031424875.1 Cytophagales bacterium | reverse complement strand
TCTGGCGAAGTGCTGTACGATGGGCGTGATTTTCATAATTCTGATGAAGAAACAAAAAAGACAATTCGCCGAGAAATGGGCGTTCTTTTTCAAGGAGGAGCATTATTTGACTCCAAAACTGTCTTAGAAAACGTGAAATTTCCGTTGGATATGCTCACAGATATGTCGGAAAAAGAGAAGTTGGAGAGAGCAGAATTTTGTTTGGAAAGAGTAGAATTAGAAAACGCTGGACTTCGAATGCCTTCCGAAATATCGGGCGGTATGAAGAAGCGTGTGGGCATTGCCCGTGCCATTGTGATGAACCCGAAATATCTTTTTTGTGATGAACCCAACTCTGGCTTAGACCCACTAACTTCGGTAAAAATTGATGAATTAATCAAAGAAATTACGGATGAATTCAATATTACTACTATAGTCATTACGCACGATATGAATTCGGTGATTGGAATGGGGCAAAAAATTATGTTCCTTTACCAAGGCAAAAAACTTTGGGAAGGCGATAATTCGAACATTAGAACGTCGGATGTACCAGAACTACATGAGTTTATTTTTGCGAATAAATTATTGCAAGAAATGCGTGGGTAGTTTGCTTTTATTGATAAACTACGGATTATACGGATTAAACAGATTTACACGGATAAAAATTATTAAAATCCGTGTAAATCTGCCCAATCCGTATCATCTGTAGTCTATTTTTTTACTTTAAAATTGCTTTTGCCTCTACTAACGTTGATTTGTATTCGGCTATTTTACTGGCTTTCTTGGCATACTCTTTCATTTTAGCAGTTTCTCCTGCTCGTTTAGCAATACGTGCCAAGCCCATGTATGCAAGGGCGTGATAGTCTTTCGTAAAACGTTCATCAAAAGGAAATTTTACTCCTTTTAATAAAAATGCCTCGGCAGTTTTATCATCTTTTTTACCTTTCTCAGCAATTAATCCCTTGAAAATGTTACCCGCACATTGAAACATTAATCCTCTCTGTCTCAATATTTTATCCGAAAAATCCTCCGCATCATCATACCTTCCTACGGCAGTCAGAAATTCTGCTCTTTGCATTTGATAAAGCAGATTATTAGGATGCTTTTCAATGAGTATATTATTGTAAATCAGAGCCTTAGCAAAGTTTGATTCATATTTTGTAAAAACATATCCTGCATAAAAAGTAGCTTCATTTTTCACAAAAATAGTCTTACGAGTGGCTAAATCTAATTGCTGTAAACCCAATTTTTTATTGCCATCCGCAAACATCCAAATAACAGATTTTATCATCGGATGCGTTTCGGGATATTCTACTCGATAGTAATTATAAATGCCTGATGAATATAGGAACTCTGGTTGTTTGTCGGTCAAAGCTAAGCCTTTTTTAAGGTATGAATAGGCTTTTTTT
>JANPIG010000093.1:0-3336 GCA_031424875.1 Cytophagales bacterium | reverse complement strand
TCGAAGCGCCACTTCGGGTGGTAATCCTTTGTTTGCAACTTCCAATCAAGGTTTTACTTTAGATGTATTTATTAATGGAGGAAAAAGCCCCTATAATTTTACCCTCAATGATGGCACAAGTAATATTTCAGAAACTAATATAAATTCTTCAAAATCCTATTCGTTTATAGCCCCCGTTACTGGCTCAAAAACCTATACTTTGAGTACTGTAACAGATGCCTGTGGTGCTCAATTGAATAATTCTTCCAACATAAAAGTTAGAATTAATAATTCAAGGTATTGTCCGATTGCAAGAACGGGTAGTATAGGCATAAAGAATTTCTATATTCAAGGTACTTCCATTAATAATTTGAATTCTGGAAGAGCGTCTGAAGGATGGGGAGAATATTTGAACCCCGCTAATATTAATGCTAATGTGAACTATAATTTTTCTATCACACCCATTACTGCTAATGGAAATCAGCAATATTTTAATATTTGGGCAGATTTAAATCAAAACGGCACGTTTGACACCGACGAGAGAGTTTTCCCAACGAGCAATACTGTTACGGCACAAAGTATTACCAACACATTCGCAGGGGTTTTGAAACTTCCTGCCACCGCTTTTAATGGGCAAACCAGAATGAGAGTATTGTTAAGCAACTCCTATCCTAACGCCTGTGATACATACGGTGAAGGCGAAGCAGAAGATTATGTGCTAAATATTTTTAACGGTATTACTCCAACGGTATTTACTACAGATTCTATCCCTAAAATGGGCATTTGTGCTGGACAAATCCTCCCTGTAAACTTTAGTGTTTCAGGAGCAGCACCTCCTGCCAATATTTCCTACAAAGTTGAGGCTTCCAATTTTGCTAACTTTTCGAATGCTACTATTATTGGTACTGGACAGAGCAGCCCCATTAGTTGCAGTACAACCAATGGAAATTTTTCAAATTTTCAAAATTATTATATCAGAGTAGTTCCAGTTAATGCCATACCAAATAGTGTAATTGTCCCCTCTCCTAATCAATTGTTGTACAAAGCAATTCCAACACTTAATAATATGGGGGCATTGTTGGGGTATAGAACCGACCAATTAACGAGTTATAGTAATGCAAAATCATACTCAATTGAGCCTGCATTGCCTATAAGTGTGATAGCAAGAGTATCAGGAACACCGCCTTTGAGTATAGAGTTGAGCGATGGAAGAATTTTTACGACAAGTAATGCCAATAATAGTATTGTCATTGAAAATAATAAACTCTTAACGGCTGACACAAAATTTAAAATTGTCAGAATTTCAGATAATTTATGTTCGGTTACAAAATTAGATAGTGTAAATATATACGTGGGAGCTCCTTCGTTAAAAATTTTGAAGGTTCTAAGGAATTATAATGATACCACTTCCGTCACAAAGCTCTGTGGACAGTTTATCGTCAATTTTACAGGAACACATTTAGATACCCTTTCTTGTCGACCTTATATAGTTCAAATTTCTAATGAAAATGGAAGTTTTATTACCCCAACTACAATTGGAAATAATTGCTATAGTATCATACAAAATGAATCAAATGGAGGGCAATATATTTCATGTACTATCCCTACTAACTTTCAGTTCGCAAGTGGAACAGGGTATAGATTACGGGTTATTAAAACCTCAACAAACCTTATTTCCCCCGTATTTTCTACAAACTTTGAAGTATTAAATGCAACGACAAGCTTTAATTATAACATTAATAAAACAGTAATAAACGAAGGTGAATCAGCCACCTTAAATGTTAATTTTTCGGGCGGTACCAGTCCTTACACTATTACTTTAAATACTTATAATAGAGGTAGTCAATCTTTTTCAACTACCCTAAATAGTTCAAGTTTGGTGGCTAACCTTAGTCCATTATACAGCGAAAAATATACCTTGGGTTATAATAGTGCTTGTTATAATTACAGCGGTACAGCCAACCAAACTATAAATTTGAGCGTAAAAACAATTGATCAAAGCAATGGACAAGGTTACATAAAACCTTATCAACTAAGTTTAGGCTATGAATTATTGAGAGGAACCTTCGTATTAAGTAATACAGATACATTATTCAAACGGCCTTATTATAATTCTACTCAAAGTGGAATTGTAAATCAATTCTTTGACTATGGCACATTACCATTATTAAAACCAGCAACAGTTTTGAAAACGGGAGAAAATTATTCACTCGCTCAAATTTATAACCCAAGCTATGGCACTGCTAATTTTTTTACAGGCATATGGGCAGACTTAAACCAAGATGGTGATTTTGAGGATGCAGGAGAAGAATTAGCTAAGAATGATTTCTCTCAATCTTGGAGTGTTTCACAAACGCAAAGTTTTACAATTCCTGCAAACGCAAATATAGGTTTTTCAAGGTTGCGAGTACGTGTAGTGATAAAAGATAATAACCAACCCTTTACCATCAATGCGTCAAATCCTCTTGATAAATACGCAGATACTTATGATATTCCCATTGTGATACTTTCAAATGCGATTTCCAGTATTATCTCAACGCCAAGTATTTCAGGAAATTCACTTTGTAATGGCAATACTTTTAGAATTGATTACACTAAATACGGGATTCCTGCGGGAACAAATGCAACTGTTGAATTATCTGATGCCAGCGGTAATTTCGCAGCATCGCCACCCGTAATCGGACAAGGCACAGATGCTAACATAAACGTAACTTTACCCATGAATATAACTTCTGGAAATTATAAAGCTAGAGTAGTAAGTAATGGTGTTATCAGTCCATCAACATCAGCCTTTGCAGTGATTACCAACACATTAGCCAGTATGGTAGATGGCGATTGGCACGCAGGAAATACGTGGTCATGTGGTCGAGTGCCTACGGTGATGGACGATGTTACGGTATCGGCGGGAACGAATATTACCGTTTTTAGTGGTGATGCCCGTGTGGGTTCTTTGATTACGAATGGTATATTGTCTTTCTTGAACGGAACACGATTAAAATTTAAAGTCCCATAATTTTTACCTAAAAGAGTATATCCTTTTAAGTTTAATAAAATATGTTAAATTCCTGATTTTTAAATACCAAAACACAAACAAAATCCGTTAATCATACAGTTTCTCATTCGTCCTCACAAAGAGATTTCCTTCGGGAATGAACTTTGTGGGGATTTTTTTAGGTAGCACGGAAGTCTGTTCCGTGAAGTGGACTCCGATGCACGGAAGGGATTCCCATGTTACATTTCCCCCTCCACACCCAAACCAAACAGAGCAAAATCATATTTCACAGGGTCGTTTGGGTCAAGTTGTTTTAGGTTTTCGGTCAATTCTACGGCAGTTTGCCAGTCGGGTTTTGGTCGTTG
>JANPIG010000092.1:0-6784 GCA_031424875.1 Cytophagales bacterium | reverse complement strand
CCTCAAATGATGGTCCCAGAATTTTTGAAAGAGATTTGTCACAAACTACTGGATATACCTCAGCTATCGTGAATGGTATCAAAACTCAAAAAACTGGAATAGAACTCACCTTGAAGGGAACTCCTATTAAAATGAAGAATCTTACGTGGGATGCCATGGTGAACATTTCAACGTTGAAGGAAACGTTGCAGGAAGTTTATAACGAAAATAATGTAAAAATTGACCGATTAGGTTCGGGCTATTTTGTTGGTGGAAATAATAATGCTCAATTTATAAATGTCGGAGACAGAATTGATAAAGTTTACTTAAATACCTTTTACAGAACTTCCGATGGACAAATTATCAATGATGCGGGTGGTCGCCCTTTAGTAAATTCTCGTTCTTCGCACGTAGGTTTTGCTAATCCAGATTATGTTTGGTCGTTTATCAATAAGATTTCATACAAAAATTTCACGTTGGGTTTCCAGTTTGATGGTCGTGTTGGTGGCGTGATTGAAGATTATATTCGTAAACAGACTTTCCGAGGCGGTCGTCACATCGAAACGGTTGAGGGAGCTTTTGGAGCAAATCGTGATGCTGATACCAAAAATATCAAAGCTTATGTGGGCGAAGGTGTGAAGATTACGGAAGGTTCGCCAACGTTTGATTCTCAGACGGGTGTAATCACCAATTTCGATAAATTGAAATTTGCTCCAAATGATATAAAGACTTTTGTTCAGGATTATATCAGTCGTTACAATGGAACTGCCGAAGGAAATCTCATGAGCAAAACCTTCTCAATGCTTCGTGAAGTAACATTGGGGTACGCTTTGCCTTCAGATTTACTCCAAAAAACGTTCATCAAACAGGCTTCTATCTCATTGGTTGGGCGTAATTTATTCTATTTTATTGACAAGAAACACGATGGAGTGGACATGAATCAATACACTGGATTACAAGCAAGCACAGGAACACAAACGCCAACGATGAAGCGTTTTGGAATCAATTTGAATTTGACATTTTAAAAATTAGCCTCACCCCCCAGCCTCTCTCCCGTGGAGAGGGGGCTGGGGGGATGAGGTTTTAAACTCACAAAAATCCATGAAAAAATATATTTTATCATTCCTAATCATCTCAATTTTAGCAAGTTGCAGTGATTTTCAAAAACTGGAAGTGAATCCAAATCTTCCAACATCAGTACCAGCCTCTTTGATTATGAGAGACGCATTGAGCAGAATGAACGAAGGAGCTTGGAACGACATTATGCGTTATAACCAATTTTATTGTTCTAATTATAATTATTTCAGTACCAATGAATACAATTGGGGTAATGCAAATTTGCAATTTACTACGTTGAAGAATGTAGGTAAAATGGAAGAAGAAGCCAAAAATGCAGGGGCAAAAAATCTGAATCCATATTCAGCTTTGGGTAAATTTTTAAGAGCTTATTACTACACCAATATGACTTTGCGAGTGGGTGATTTACCAGTGAAAGATGCCTTGCAAGGAACAACAGTCGATAAGCCAAAGTACGATACGCAAAAAGATGTTTTTATTCAGGTGTTGAAGTGGTTAGACGAATCTAATACCGATTTAGCTCAATTAATTACGGCAGGAGATAAGTCAATGGATGGGGACATTTATTTCAATAATGATTTAAAAAAATGGCAAAAAGCTGTCAATTCATTCAGATTGAGGGTTTTGATACATTTAAGCAAAAAAGCTGATGATACTGATTTGAAAATAAAACAGGATTTTGCTAACGTTTTATCAAATCCAACGAAATATCCATTGATGAGCGATTTGTCGGAAAGTGTACAATATGTTTGGGGACCTAATAACAAATACGGTCGTAGTCCAGACAATTTTGGGAATAATGCCACTCGTGAAAACATGGCAAAAACCTACATGGATTTATTGAAAAATAATAAAGATCCACGAGTTTTTGTGGTGGCAGAACCCGCTGATGCACAATTGGCAAAAGGCTTGAAAAGAACCGATTTTGATGCGTATGTTGGAGCAAGTTCAGGGGAAGATTTGGCAGATATGTCGGCGAAAGCGAATCTTGGAGAATATTCATTTCAAAGCCGTGGTCGCTATTATTCAAACTATTCTGGCGAAAACACTTTTGTGATAAGTTATCCAGAAATGTGTTTCAACGTGGCAGAAGCTATCAATAGAGGTTGGGCAACTGGTGATGCTTCGGACTGGTACATTCGTGGAATCAGAGCATCTATGTCATTTTACGGTTTAAATGATGCCACTGCATTTTTAGCCCAAAGTTCTGTGAGGTATGCAGGAAATAATGCGGCTGGATTAACCCAAATTCTTAATCAAAAATACGTAGCTTTCTTCCAAAATTCTGGATATGAGGCTTATTATAATTGGAGAAGAACGGGCATTCCAACGTTTTTAGTAGGACCTGGAACATCAAATGGCACAAAAATCCCTTTACGTTTCATTTATCCAAATACTGAAACTACAACAAATGGTGCTAACGTAACAGAAGCAATTACACGTCAATTTGGAGCAAAAGATGACATCAACATGCCGATGTGGTTGATAAAATAATTAAGTGAAGGATAACTTAACTGCTTGATGGCAGATGGAAAACTGGTAAGGAGCAGGAGATATAAAATTCCCTCAATGGAATATTAATAATGGAGAGGAATCATATGAAGCCATATGCTCCTAAAACAAATTGACACTAAACGTTAATTATATGAATACACAGAAGTTGAAAAAAATAAAAAATCGTAAATGTTACTTTACCTGCGAAAGCTAGGAAGAATTTATCGTGCTTGATTCGTTTCTTCGAAGGAATTAAAGACGGGTTACAACCAAAATGTATCATTATTGACATTTTTTGTTCATTTTATAACATAAAGCCATTTGGTTTATGAATACATTTGTTCTATGAAAATGCCGTCTTTCGAATCCTTTTTTTTATTGCTTTCAATTGTTGCAATTGTCTCGTGTTCTCATCAACAAGAACCCCACTATCGCATTGGATTTTCACAATGTACTATGGGCGATAGTTGGCGAAAAAATATGCTTGATGGCATGAAAAGAGAACTCTCTTTCTATCCAGAAATTGCTTTTGGAATGAAAGATGCCGAAGGTAAAACAGAAAAACAAAATCAAGATATTCAACAATTCATTGATGAAAAAGTAGATTTATTGATTGTTTCGCCCAATGAAAACAAGGCTCATACAGGCGTAATTGAAAAAGCTTACAACGCTGGAATCCCCGTAATTATATTAGACAGGCGAACTACCTCCAATAAATATACCGCATTTGTGGGGGCTGAAAATTATTTAGTGGGACAAAATGCGGGGGAATATGCTAACATTTTGTTAAAGGGAAAAGGTAATGTTCTGGACATAACAGAAGGAGCAAATACCTCGCCTACTATTGATAGAAATGCGGGATTTGTGGATGCCATAAAAAAATATCCTAATATACATTTCTCTGAATCCTTGTTGATGAGTGGTTTAGACAGTATTTCGATTGAAAAATACATTGTCGAACACCCCTCCTTAAACTTAGTCTTTGCTCACAATGATAGAATCGCTTTATCGGTTCATAAAGTGGTAAAATCATTAGGATTATCTAAGAAAATAAAAATTATTGGCGTTGATGGACTCGCAGGTATGAATGAAGGATTAGACATGGTAAATAAAGGGATGATTAATGCCACTATTTTGTATCCAACGGGCGGAGAAGAATCTATTCAAACGGCAGTAAAAATTCTTAAAAAACTGCCATTTAATAAAGAAAACCAACTTTTTACTACAGTCATTACGCCCGAGAATGTAAGAATTATGTTGTCCCAATTTCAGAAAGTAAAAGCCCAACAAGAAGATATTGAAAGGCAAGCCATGAAAATTATGGAACTAAACACCACCTATTCTTCCCAAAGAAATCGGCTTTATTTTATTAGTGCCTTATTATTGATTGTAATTATTTTAGGAGGATTTTTATGGTTCTTATTGTTCGAAAAGCAAAAATCAAATAAAGTTTTAGAAGAACAAAATCTTGCCATAATCAAGCAGAATGAGGAAATTGAGAGGGTTTCGCTCCAAGCTCGACAAGCCGTGGAAGACAAAATGCGGTTTTATTCCTACATCTCTCACGAGTTCAAAACACCTCTGAGTCTAATCTTAACCCCCACAGAAGACCTACTGAATCGTAAATCTTATGATAGTAAAGAAGGTAAACCAATTTTGGCTTTAATCCTCAAAAATGCCAATCGTTTACTAAGATTGGTGGACCAAATCCTGGATTTTCGGAAAATTGATTCTGGAAAAACCGTACTCAATTCCGAAACGTATGACTTGGTGAGTTTTATCAAAGAAATTGTCAATGATTTTGCCATTAAAGCTAAAAAAAGCAATATCGACCTCCAATTCATTTGCCCGTTTAAGGAGTTACCTTACACTTTTGATGCCGAGAAATTAGATAAAGTTTTCTTTAATCTCATCTCAAATGCCTTTAAATACACGCCCAATGGTGGTTTAATCCACATTACTTTATTGCGAAGCATTCAAAATATTGAAATTGCGGTGTCGGATAATGGCGTTGGTATGGATAAAAAAGACAAGGATAATGCTTTTGAGCTTTTCTATCGTGCCACACAAAATGTTTCGTTCGGGACTGGTTTGGGACTTGCCCTTTCTCGTGAATTTGTTGGTCTTCACGATGGCAATATTAGCGTCGATTCAGAAAAAGGGAAAGGAACAACTTTCAAAATTTTATTGCCTTATTTGGAAAATAATACCGTCATACAACAACAGCCTTTTCCATTGGTAAATCATACGATTGAAAATGATTTAATTTCACTCAATGGAAATTTGAATGATGGAAAAAACAATAAAAGTGAGTCCGAAACATCCATAGTGATTGTGGAAGATAACCTTGATTTGTTACAGTTTTTGAGCAATAAATTTTCACAATTTTATCAAGTTCGTACTTCTGAAACTGCCGAAAAAGGTTGGGAAATTATCCTAAATACTATTCCTGATGTCATTATTAGCGATATAACGTTGCCAGGAAGAGATGGTTTTTCGCTCACAAAACAAATAAAAGAAGATTTCAGAACGTCTCACATTCCTGTAATTTTATTAACTGCCAAAGGCAAATTGGAAAGCCAAATTGAAGGCGAAAAAGCGGGAGCCGATGCATATATGGGTAAACCGTTCAATCAACAATTATTGGAAGAAAAGGTGAAAAACCTCTTAGATAATCGGGATAGAATCAGAAGAAGATTCTCGAATGAAATTACCAATTTGAGCCATGTGCAATCTAACGAACGCAAGTTTTTGATTGATTTTGAATTATTGATTGAGAAATACATGAAAGAAAATACCTTGTCGGTTGAACATTTAAGCAAAGAAATGGGAATGTCGAGGGTGCAACTTTATCGAAAAATTACGGCTTTGACCAACAAAAATGTCAATGATTATATTGCAGAATTTAAGGTTAAAAAAGCAAAGCAATTATTGCAAGACCCCACCAAAAACATTACTGAAATCGCTTACGAATTAGGTTTCAATAATCCAGGATACTTTACAACCTTCTTCAAGCAAAGAACGAATCAGACTCCGAGTGATTGGCGGAATGTTTAAAATAATTATAAAATCTACCCAGAGTTTGTTACAAATAGTTAATGAAACACCATAGGATTTGTTACAATAAATTAATATTTTTGCATAGGATTTGTAACATAAAATAAATAATATGGTATGCTAATTGCAAGAAAGTCAGAGATTTATCTTCAAGATTGGAAGGTAAAATTAAATCGAAAACCTTTGATATTGAGAGGTGCAAGGCAAGTAGGGAAATCTACGTTGGTTAAAAACTTTGGGGAAAAGTATAAATATTTTGTGCAACTAAACTTGGAAAAGCCAAAGGATAGAAAATATTTTGAAACGGAACGAGAAGTGAATGAAATTTGGGAGGAAATACTTTATCAAAAGAATATTCCCAATAAACCACAAGAGACCTTGCTATTTATTGATGAAATTCAGGAAATTCCTCATGTAATAAAGCAACTACGATATTTTTTTGAAGAAATACCCGAGTTAAATGTAATAGCAGCGGGTTCACTTCTGGAATTTGCCTTAAGAGACGTAACATCATTTCCTGTGGGCAGAATTGAAGAACACACGATACATCCATTGGATTTTGAAGAATTTTTAATGGCTTGTTCAGAAAATTCTTCATTGGAACAATTGAAAAATATCCCTTTAAATAATTACGCCTATTCAAAATTATTTGAACTTTTTAAAAAATACCTTGTAATTGGTGGTATGCCCGAAGTTGTGAAACGATATGTTGAATCAAATTTTAGCCTTGTAGGACTCAAAACTGTTTATAGCTCTATTTGGGATACTTATAAATCGGATATTGTGAAATATGCCAAAAATGATACCGAAGCCAAAATTCTCAGGTATATTTTTGAAACAGCCCCATATAGTCGAGATAGAATAAGTTTTGCTGGTTTCGGTGGCTCAAATTACCGTTCGAGAGAAGTAGGAGAGGCATTTCGGGCATTAGATTTAGCCAAAATTATTTATCTAATTTACCCTACAACACAAACAACTCCCCCACAACTGCCAGATTTAAGCCGCAAACCTCGCTTACAATTTTTAGATACAGGATTGATGAATTTTGCTTCGGAAATTCAAGTTGAATTGATGCAGTTGAGCGACCTCAATGATTATTATAGAGGCTTTGTGGTAAATCATTTGATAACGCAGGAGCTTATTGCTCATCAAAGTAGTAGGATTTTAAAGCCTCATT
>JANPIG010000091.1:0-1377 GCA_031424875.1 Cytophagales bacterium | reverse complement strand
TTACTCAGTTTTTTATTTGCATTTGCTTCATGTGAAAATGGGTTTTTCAATGCAAGTTCTGAAATAGAAATTGCACTATCAAAATGTAAAAGCGATTATTTCGATAGAAATATGACATTCCAAAAAATGCAAGGAAATTGGGAATTGGTTGGTGAAGGTTGTGGCGGATGTAACACTTCAAGAATTTTACCTCCAAAAGATAGAATAGAAATAAGAATAAGTCCAGACAGTACAATTTCAACTTTCAAAAATGGAGTTTTATTACGGATAAATTCCTATACATTTTCTACTCCTGCAAAGAATTCTAATTTTTTGAACATAATTCCATTCAATCAGGCACTTTATACTCATGGTGTTATTGAATTTAAGTGTGAAATGCTTTCATTTCGTGGAGGGCATACTGATGGGTTTGATTATTATTTTCAAAAAATCAAATAAAGAGAAAACAAAGCAAAGCATCTAAGGTTAGAAACTTAGGTGCTTTTTCTTTGAGCAACCATCTAATATTTAATATTTCAAATCTCATATTTAAAAAACTTATGTCTAAAAATATTTTAATCATTGGGGCAAGTTCGGGCATTGGTCATGAAACTGCTGTTCAATTGTCTGCAAAGGGATATTCTGTATTTTCTGCTTCCCGAAATCAACCCGATATCGTGGGTGTTTCGCATATTGCTTGGGATGCCACCAATCCAGATTCTACGGTTTTTGCCCATCTTCCCGAAGAAATTCATGGCATTGTTTATTGCCCAGGTACTATCAATTTAAAGCCTTTTCACCGACTAAGTCAGGATGATTTCAAGAATGATTTTCAGATAAACGTTTTGGGAGCAATTTCAGTCATTCAAGCAGTTTTGCCAAAATTAAAAAAGGCAAATAATGCCTCCATTGTGATGTACAGCACGGTTGCTGCTAAAATTGGGATGGGTTTTCACGCTTCGGTGGCGGCTTCAAAAGGAGCAATTGAAGGCTTAACAATATCGTTGGCGGCAGAATTAGCAAGTGCTAAAATTAGGGTAAATTGTATTGCACCTTCTTTAACTGATACGCCTTTAGCAAACAATCTTTTATCAACGGATGAAAAGAAAGAAGCCTCCAATAAACGCCACCCAATCGGACGCTACGGAACTTCAACTGATATCGCCAATATGACAACTTTCTTACTTTCTGACGAATCGGGTTGGATTACAGGGCAAGTTTTTGGGATAGATGGAGGTATGGGTTCGATTAAAATGATGTAAAAAAGTACCACAGGCTTTAGCCTGTAATCATATTAACAGGCTAAATATATAATCACTTTAACAGGCTAAAGCCTGTGGTACTTTTCAATTAGCCCGTAATCACCTTAACAGGCTTTAGCCTGTTAAGGTGATTACG
>JANPIG010000090.1:0-6770 GCA_031424875.1 Cytophagales bacterium | reverse complement strand
CTCAGTAGCTGCTAAGGCCGGTGATTGAGTCAGGATTTGTACCTGATTGGAAGTAATGTCGGGCAAGGCATCGACGGTCAATTGGGTAAGTGAATAACTACCCCACGCTACTAAACCAACAGTTAAAGCAATGACTATCAGCCTATTATATATACTGAATCGAATAATTTTATCTATCATATTTTTGTTTTTCGATGTTCGGAATTCGAGGTACGATGTTCGGAATTTGATGTACGGAAGTTCGATGTTGTTTCGTGCGATGCTACACGGATTTCTACGTACCGATAATTGTTTTTCAAATACGAAAAACAATTATCAAGCAATGAAATTTCCGAACATCGAAAGACGAACATCGAGCATCGAATTATGCCTTTGGAGGATTTAATAGAGTTCGAGAAATCGAAAAATGATAGAAGTTTTGCCAAGAGAAATTTGGCTCAATAAAGGGCTTGAAATTAGCCTCAAAAGAAGGAATATTAGCTTTAAAAGCTGATTCGCAGTATGTTATAATTGCATGATGCGAATTGAAAGTCGGAAGATTATGGTGTGAATGTTTAGCCGTTTTGGTATGATTAGAAGCCGTAGAATAGTGCATAATCAAGAAATCAACAAAGCTAAGATCTTGATTTTCAGCAGACTTATGTTCTTGATAATGTTCAATCAACTCGCCCACCTTAGCCAATTCCATAGCATTAATCCTCGGAAATAGACTTCCCAAGAGGATTTGAAAACTTAATGCTATGGCAATAATTTTTTTCATAAAACAAAGTTACTCAATAAGCGATAATAGAATAAATTTTTGTGAATTTTAGAAAGATTCTAAACTAAAAGTCCCTCCGAAAAATTCAGAGGGACTTTCAATTAATTCAATATTAAGATAACTTCTTCAGTTTTGGTTTTCATTTTCTTTGCGCCTAAAATAGCCCTCACAGCCTCTGAAATGCCTTCTGGGTCGAAACCACATTCGTGATGCAGTTCAATTTGTTCTCCGTGTTCAACTACTCTATCTGGTATTCCGAGGCGTTTTATTTGTGAAGAATAATCATTATCCAACATAAATTCTGCCACTGCCGAACCGAATCCGCCTTGAATACAACCATCTTCCACAGTAATTACTTTATCGTATTTTTGGAAAATCTCATGTAATATCGTTTCGTCCAATGGTTTCACAAAACGCATATCGTAATGTGCGGGATTGATGCCTTCTTTTTCCAACATTTCACAGGCTGTAACAGCATAATTTCCAATGTGCCCAATGGTCAAGATTGCTACATTTTCCCCATCTTTTACCTTACGCCCCTGCCCTATTTGCATTTTCTCAAAAGGTGTTTTCCAATTTGGCATCACTCCTTCTCCACGAGGATAACGAATTGATATACAGGACTTTAAATCTTTAAAATCATCTTGCGAAACTGTAAACATAATATCTCTGAGTTCCTTTTCATTCATCGGAGCAAAGACAATCATATTGGGAATACACCTCATATACGCAAGGTCATACGCCCCGTGATGCGTTGGTCCATCTGCACCCGCAAAACCTGCTCGGTCTAGACAGAAAATTACGGGTAATTCCTGAATGGCTACGTCGTGTACTACTTGGTCGTAAGCACGTTGCATAAAGGAAGAATAGATATTACAAAAAACTGTCAAACCCTGCGTTGCCATTCCTGCTGAAAAGGTTACGGCGTGTTGCTCGGCAATGCCCACATCAAAAGCACGGTCGGGCATGGATTTCATCATAATATTCAATGAACTTCCCGAAGGCATGGCGGGCGTTACGCCTACAATTTTGGAATTTTGCTCCGCTAACTCAACAATAGTAATTCCGAAAACATCCTGATACTTAGGAGGTTGCGGAGTTGTAAAAATCTTTTTCTTAATTTCACCCGTAATTTTATCGAATTTGCCTGGAGCGTGCCAAAGTGTTTGGTCTTTTTCAGCAAGCGCATATCCTTTGCCTTTTGTAGTGATGCAATGCAGGATTTTAGGACCAGGAATGTCTTTCAAGTCATTTAAAACGGTCGCTAAGTATTCTACATCATGGCCATCAATCGGACCAAAATATCTTAAATTTAGCGATTCAAAAAGGTTACTTTGTTTCAGTAAAGTTGCCTTCAAACCATTCTCAATTTTAGAAACTATATCTTGGGCTGATTTTCCAAATTTAGACATCTTGCCTAGCAGATTCCAAACTTCATCCTTCACACGGTTATAAGTATGCGAAGTAGTAATATCTGTCAAATATTCTTTCAATGCACCCACATTTGGGTCAATTGCCATACAATTATCATTCAAAATAATAATCATATTATTAGGAATCGCTCCTGCATGATTCATTGCTTCAAAAGCCATTCCTGCCGTCATTGAACCATCACCTATCACAGCAATATGTTGACGGTCTTTTTCGCCCTTATATTGAGAAGCTACCGACATTCCTAAAGCTGCTGAAATGGAAGTAGAAGAATGACCCACCCCAAAAGCATCATATTTACTTTCTTTGCGTTTTGGAAATCCCGAAAGTCCACCATACATTCTGTTAGTATGGAAATTATCACGGCGACCTGTTAAGATTTTGTGTCCGTATGCCTGATGCCCCACATCCCAAATCAATTGGTCATCTGGCGTATTGAATACATAATGCAAAGCAACTGAAAGTTCCACTACGCCCAAAGAAGCCCCAAAATGCCCCCCAAATACAGAGACATCATCAATAATATATTGACGAAGTTCATCACAGATTTGGGTTAGTTCCGAACGGTCTCTTTTCCTCAAATCTTCTGGAGTATTTATTTGAGCCAATATTTTGCCTGGGGTAATTTTCATGGGGCGACGTTGTGTTATCGTTACTTAAAGTATAGAATTAACAATTCCTTTTTTAAAATGTTTATAATTCTTTACAATATGGAAAGAATCTAAATCATTTTTACAAAATTACGGATTTTTTTTGAGGAAATTGAGTAGGTATTTAGTATTGAGTATCTCCTTTAAAAACTAAGAGGTTGAGGTATGGGTTGATTTTTTCTTTGACAATGATATATAAAAGTTACCAAATAACAAAGCTAATACCCACATAATCCGTCTGACTATCGTCTGATTGCATAGGTTAAAAAGCAGACAGATGATAGTCAGATGCAGAAATTAATAACATTATTTTATTTTTCTACAATATCGGCAATCGCTAATCTTGCTTCCTCAACAATTTCTTCGGGCAATTTATTGAGCCTTTCAATGGGAGGAAGTACCGTCCAAACAAGGTGCTGAAAACTCACTAAAGGGAAATATCCTTTTGGATTTAGTTTATTGACGTTTTCAATAGCTACGGGAACTACCAAAGCATTAGGAGATTTTTTGAGTAAAATTGCCACTCCACCCACAGCAAAAGGCTTCATCGTCCCCGTGCGTGAGCGTGTACCTTCTGGAAAGATACAAGCTGAAAAGTTCATTTGCTCTATCATTTTGCCCAATTTCGCAATTTCAACCGTGGCTTGTTTTCCGTCAGTGCGGTCAATGAGAGCCGCACCACTTTTGCGTAAATTATAAGAAATAGAAGGGATTCCTTTGGCTAATTCTATTTTAGAAACGAAAACTGGAAAGTGCTGACGTAAGAACCAAATCATACCAATAATATCAAACATAGATTGGTGATTAGCAACAAAAATGATAGGCTTTTCCGTTGGCAGTTTTGTTTTTTCAACAAACGAAAGACTTGTTCCCAAAATCTTTACGCCATATAACAAAAAGAAATTGAGAGCATGAACAGATTTCTGATGAATTCGTTGTCCAAATAAATTAAAACAAATAGCTTGAATGGGATGAAATATCAGTAGGATTAAGAAGAAATAAATAAGGTAAATGCTACTGAGGAAATAGTCTAAGGTTTTTTTCATGTTAGAGGTAATTATTTTATACGTCAGTCCAATAAATAAAATTAATTATATTATGATATTTGATGACCTAAAACGGTCAAGCATTTTGAGCTTGACCGTTTTGTTTTTAATCTATTTGAGGAATATCTAATTGTTTACAAATCAAATCACATAAAAAAGGGTCTAACTTTGGGTGTCTTAGTAAGGCAGTTTTCTTACCTGTTATTTCATTTCTTGAAAATATCATGATTTGAACCATGCCTATGAAAATAGCAACTATTTTCTTCTAAATACTTTACGAATTCTCCTCTTTTTACAGATCTATGCAAACATTAACTCTTCTTGATAAATCACATCCTGACCGCTTTGCTCTTGTCTCATATCTTTCAAATAAAATTCCAAAGCGTCTAAGATATTTTCTTTAACCTCAGAAATGCATGTTCCCTAAGTCAAAACTGCGGGGATTTCTTTGACACTTCCTATTAAAAAATCAGTGCCTTGTGTAATTAATAATGTCAATTTCATATTTTCTAAAAATTTGAAAATTATTCTCTGCTTAGTCCCTTTCCTAACCCCTAAAACCTAACCACCAACCTCTAATTTACTTCTGCGAAGCCTTAAACAATTTTTGTTTCTCTTCCTTTGTCAAACTTTCGTAGCCTGAGCGTGAAATTTTATCCAAAATTTCATCTACTTCATCATCATCTGGATAGCCTGCACCTACGCTTGCGGGTGAATTGGTATAAGCCGTTTCCTTTTGGCGATGTGTTACTTTAATGGTTGGTTTTTCGGTACGCTTGAATAAATTTTGGAAGAAATCAACCGTTGAATCTATTGGACTACCCCAATCTCGACCTGCTTGAAGTTGCTTAATATATAAATATCCTAATAATGCACCACCCAAATGAACGATTTCACCACCAGCATTTGTGCCAATTGTGCCTGCCAAAGATACCAAAAAGAAGAAGAATGCAATATATTTTATTTTGACGGGACCAATCAAAAATAAGAAAAAGGTATAATCTGGAACCAAGGTAGCAGCGGCAAACATAATTGCCATGACACTTCCCGATGCTCCGATGATAATCACGTCAGCATGTGGCTTATAGAATGGAACTAAGTTGAAGGCAACTAAGGCTAATAATCCACCGAATAACGCTCCTAAAATATAGATGTTTATCAACCTTCTGCTTCCCAAGAACTCTTGGATAATTGCCCCATACCAATAGAGCATTAACATATTAAAGAAGAGGTGAAAAGGGGAAACGGAGTGAATAAAAGCATAGGACAGGATAGTCCAAGGGCGAAATAGAAATACATTCAAAGCGGGTTTCAAGCTAATATACCCACGAATGTTCTCGAACCAAGCATCTGAACTGAACGCCACATTTACGCCAATCCACAATATTAACATAACGACATACACCGCCACATTCAACCAAATTAGTTGAATTAAACCATTGTTTCGCTTAGAAAAAGCGTCCTTAAAGTCATCTAAAATCCCACCCATTTCCTTATTTGTGATTTGTGATTTTCGATTGGTGATTTAAAAATACAAATTATATTCACTAATTACTAATCACTATTAACTAATTTGATAACGATTTGATTTACAAAATGTTACCATATTTTCAATAAAAACTTTTTCGCTCTTTACCCCAAATTCTTATCAGAATAAAAGCAAAAATCATGCCCCCAATATGAGCAAAATGAGCTACATTATCACCTGGCATTTTGTTCAATCCTGCGTAAATTTCGTAGATAGCATAGAAAGTTACAAAATATTTTGCTTTAATTGGAAAAGGAAAAAATAAAAGCATTAGTTCAGTATTGGGGAATAATAATCCAAAGCCCGCCATAATGCCAAAAACTGCCCCCGAAGCACCAATCATTGGAGTATTCAAGACGGCTTTCATGCTTTCCTCTACTACAAATACGGATTCTTTCAAGGAAATATTGTTTGCCCCAGCCACAGAATTATAAACCGATGACGGAATTCCTTCTGAATAAAATTTTTGAATTATACTCTGAAATTGACTTAAATCTGGATTCTGAATGTATGCTTCCGAAGCCATTTGCAAGGCGTGAAAATCATAATATTTTAGTCCCATATACAGCAAACCCGCTCCTATGCCCGTAACGAAATAAAATATCAAAAATCTTTTTCCACCCCAAAACATTTCTAAGATAGGCCCCAAGAAAAATAATCCAAACATATTACCTAAAATATGGCTAAAATCAGCGTGGACAAACATATATGTTACTAACTGAATAGGGTTGAACATTTCAGAAGTAAAATAATGTAGTCCAAACAACGCCACAATCATGCGGTCATATTGTGGATTAATAGATTGTACTACAAATACAGCAATATTAATAAAAATTATTGCCCTAATCATGGGCGTAATGGAGGGTGTTCTCATGTGTTATTCTTCATACGCCCAATCAATTCGGGTCTTCATGTCTTTGATTACTAAACCGTTAGCTTTAAAATACGTTCTAATTTCGTCTATTTTATCGTATTGTTTCGCTTCTTTGTATTCTTTGTATAAATTCAGCATTCCCGTAGCGAAGGCATTAATAGAACTACTTTGTTCTTCTACGATTCCTAAAACGTCCTCTATTATCAAGACAAATTTTTCCTTTAAAAGGTTGAATTTTTCTTCACCAATTTGAGCAAATTGTATTTGCCCCATGTATAATTGATTAATTTTTTTCACGAGAACGAACAAACCTGCAATCGTTACTGCAGTATTCAAATCATCATTCAATCCATCATAACATCCTTGAATTCCTTTCTCAATTTCAGCAATTTGGGCTTCATCAATCGCTACAGAATCATCAGCAATATATTCAAGATTCTTTACAATTCTCAATCCGTTAATCAAGCGTTTATAGCCTTTT
>JANPIG010000089.1:0-1160 GCA_031424875.1 Cytophagales bacterium | reverse complement strand
CGAAGCAAAAATATAGAAAGCCGTCATCGTTCCCATCCAAGCAAAATCCTGCCCAAAATGATAATGACCCGACAATGCGGCAATATTCGTTACCAACATAGGCACAAATACCCGAAAGCCACAACAAGCAGAAAGCCCAATGCCGAGGGCGAGTGAAGTGATTAGTTCCATTTGGTCTTTTGAAATAATGGTTAAGATAATCAATTCTTTCGTTTTCTGAAAATCAGACAAAATTCGAAATAAAATTTATATTTGGATATATTTTTCGGTTTGACATTTTTATCCTTTTTGTTGCTTTTGATAAATTCAAAAATAGCCCAAAATACTTTTACTAATTGCCCAAATAAAGAAATATTCATGGGATTTATATCCCTTTCGATTGGGAAAATTAAGACTATTATTTCTAAGGGATTTATCAAATTATCTATGATAAAATGACGAATTGTGTTTTCTAAAATATTTATTAATTGTTGCTCCATATCTGTTGTTTTTAAAATTATTCACAACGTTACGGACGATTTGACACAAAAAAAACGGACAAAATCTACTTTGTCCGTAATATGATTATTGTCCAATAAAGATATTGATAATCAAATAGTTACATCATAAAAAAGGGTAATTAGTGTCTAAAATAATAATTAATGTCCTTTCATTTTCTGTATAATTCTGTCTAAATTTCTCCTGTTAGTTTCAGAGTTTGGACTATTAAAGTAGTTCTTGAAAGTTGTGAGTAAAATTTGTTTAGCATCATACTCATATCTTGTTTCAGTAAGTCTTAATAGTTCTTTGTATATTTTTGTATTACGTTCAGCAATTTCTTTGCTTTCGGGTCTTCCTGCTTTTATTTTTACCTTTAACTCTTTGGGTGCTGGGGGAGTGGTAGGTAATGGGAAAAGGTACTTTTTTGATTCATCATTCAAGAATAAACTAATATGTCTTTGTAAAACGTCGGGAGATTCTTGTTGATACAAACAGTCAAATATTATTTTTAAAGAAAATTCGTGTGAATTATCGTCCATCTGTTTAAATCCAATTTCAAACATTATAACCCCTAAATTTGAGGAGATATACCAATCACAAAATGATTCAGATAAGTTATTAGTATTAAAAGTAATCCCATTAATCACAAAAGAGGGGACTTGATTTGCAAAAAATTTATA
>JANPIG010000088.1:0-2444 GCA_031424875.1 Cytophagales bacterium | reverse complement strand
AACCACCTCTTCGGTTGCATGGCTTTGTTGAATCTCATGAAAAATTTGATATTCCTGAAACTTGCGAAAATTAATTTGAGATTTTATGTAATTGGTGGTTTTATGTTTTATGGAAACCACTAAATATACGCCTAAATGCTTAATTTCAATTTCGGAAAAACGCCCCCAAATACTAACAAATACATCTTGAACCATCTCTTCCGCCTCTTGTTTATTTCCTAACGAATGATAGGCAACGTTGAACATTTTTTGCCAATACCGTTTATAAATTTCAGCAAATGCCTCGGTATTCCCTTTTTTGAGGAATTCCACTAATTTGTCATCGCTGAAAGAGTGATAAAGCATAAATTTAGGTTCTTTTGAAGTATAGTCAAACAAGTATGGTAAACCCCTAAATGTTTTTAAAAAATATTTGAAAAATACTATTGCATTCTTAACGAGTGTCCCCACTCGTCAATTTGCGGTAGCACAGAGGGTTACTATTATTCTGTTGCTATATTACTGACATTAAGAATTTTGCTTTTGCAAGTTGGCGAGACTATGCGTCCTGTTGAACACTCGCTATAGATATAAGAGCAAGTATTTAAAAAATTTGGTTAAACTAAGATTTATACGGGATTTATTTGTCGTACACGGAAGTCGTCCTTTTGAAGGACGACTTCCGTATAAATCATAGAAGAACCAAAAATTTTATACAAAAACAGCTAAATCAATATAAAAAAGTATAGATTAAGCTGTTTTTCATTCAGTTGCTTATAAATTGCCCACAAAATATTCACAATAGAATAATCCCTCAAATAATCAAATTTAAGGGATTTTATAGCGTAAAAACGTCTTTTTTTACAACAAATCTCCTATGAAATCGTTAGAAAAACACACATTTTTCCACCGTTTATCTTGACACGTATTAACATTGACCGATAACTAAACAGAATTTATAGTTATTCGAAAATAGTATATCGGTTTGTATCTTTGTACATAAAAATTCAACAAAGTGCCTAAACTAATACCCCATAAAAATATCATATTATTGGTTGTCTTTTTGAGTATATCTTGGGCTTTAAAAGCCCAAAATATTCTTATCACAAAGGATGGCCCAGGGCTATGTCCAGGGGGAAGTATTGGTTTATTCACAATTGATCCTACCTTGGTAAGTTATAAATGGGAAATTTACCGAAATGCTGCTCAAGGTTGGTCTGCCGTTAATTCTTCCAGTGCCAGTTCAGCTACTTTAACCCACAATGAAGCTGCAATATATCGTTTATTAGCTGTGGATAATACGGGTGGTTCTCGTATATCAAATGAAGTAACCGTGCCGCAATTAACTGGTCCGCCCGTCCCAATCATCACGCCAAGCCGTACCGTTACTCAAATTTGTCAGGGCGATTCTATTATTCTTAGCACCAATACCCAAAATGGCTATTTTTATTATTGGATTATGGACGGCGTTCAGTTAGCCATACCACAAACTGATAAAATTGTAGCAAAAAAGGCGGCTACGTATCAACTGATTATTGTGGATAATAGCTTAACCAGTAATGCTTGTTCAGCTAAATCCATTCCATATAAATTAGATTATACTTCAGTTATAGAGGTGAAAATTGATTCAATCCCTCCATTTTGTAGCTTGAATGCATCTCCTATAAATCTTAGTGCTACTCCGACAGGAGGAAAATTTAAAGGAAAAGGTATTACAGATGCTGCCAATGGTACCTTTAATTCATCGGTGGCAGGCTTGGGAAAACATACCGTTACTTATTCTGTAGCTGATGCAGGTGCCTGTCCAGAACGGACTGCAACTCGCATTATTACAGTGGCATCTCCCCCCGCCATCATTACCACCAACACAGGCAGAAATCAGTTTTGTGTGGGCGATATTGCCTCACTCACTGCCCCCGCAGGAATGAAAAAATATGAATGGTTTTTGAATGGAGCATCAGTAGGTAATAATAGTAAATTAGACGTTGGAGCAGGCGGGAATTTTAAAGTAAAAGTAACCGATGGTGAACCTTGTAGCAATACTTCGCCCGAGGTCAAAATAGAATTTTTTAGCCCTTCCAATGTAAATATTGAACCCATTGCTTCGGGATGTGGACTGGAATTCCCAACAGTGCCTTTAAAAGCTTCCCCCTCGGGCGGGACGTTTATGATTGATGGTGCTTTTGCTACTACTTTTGATTATAAAAAGTTAGGCTTTGGGAAACATAAAGTAGAATATACTATCAACGGAGTATTACCCTGTTTACAAGGGTCAGACTCGCAAGTGGTTGAAATTCAGGATGTTCCAAAGCCTAATTTAGGAGCAGATGTATTTTTGGGAAAAGGAAATGGCGTAACGTTAAAGGGTTTCATCGATCCTACCATGACCTATTCTTGGTCGCCAGTGGAGGGATTAGACAATCCTACAAATCCCAACCCTTTCGCCTCTGTAATTAATGGAACTT
>JANPIG010000087.1:0-1736 GCA_031424875.1 Cytophagales bacterium | reverse complement strand
CCCCCATCAATCGGGTAATCAGACCCTGTTACAAAACCCGCTTCATCTGAACATAAATATAAAGCGAGTGATGCAATTTCTTCTGGTTTTGCCATGCGACCAATCGGCTGTGAAGCGGATAATTTGGCAAACATTTCCTCTTGATTTTCGGGATAATTTTTAGCAATAAATCCATCCACAAAGGGTGTATGAACACGAGCGGGAGAGATGCAATTACAACGAATATTGTCTTTAATATAGTCTTTGGCAATGGATAAAGTCATAGTCAAAATTGCTCCTTTTGACATTGAGTAAGCAAATCTATCAGCAATTCCTACTGTAGAGGCCACCGAAGCCATGTTTAATATCACACCTCCACCTTGCGCTTTCATCATGGGGACTGCTATGTATAAACAATTGTACGCCCCCTTTACATTTACACTAAAAATGCGGTCAAAATCACTTTCAGTAGTATTTTCAAGGTTTCCAACGTGAGCAATGCCTGCATTATTTACCAAAATATCTATCTTTCCAATTTCTTGAAAAACTTCCAAAACCTTAACTTGATTAACAATATCACAAGCAAAAGCCTTTGCATTTCCCCCTTTTTGGGTTATAAAATTAACGGTTTCTTCGGCAGCATTTTCATTCAATTCTAAAATATTTACGTTGGCTCCTTGTTGAGCAAAAAGTGCAGAAATCGCTCTTCCAATTCCAGAACCACCTCCCGTAATAATAACCGATTTATTTTTTAATGAAAACATATTTCTTTGTTTGAATTATTGGTAATAAGCACGGTAGTTTAAATTTATACCTAAGTTAATTCTAAATTTAATTGAAAATTACCAAAAACAACCTTTTAAATAGTGGACTTAATGACTTAAAATTTTGGCTAACGTAGCCATGCTATTAATTGGATAGTTACCATATTTACTTAATAATATAAAGTAAAGTTGCAATTTAATGCACTGTAAATAGCTAAATTTATGAAAGATAATATAAAGTATTTCTATTTTACAAAAAATAATTAAAACAATATATGAAATCAAATGTCTTGAAATTATCTTCGTAAAAATATAAATTTAAACGAAAACCTATGGATTTTTTGCATTCGATATTTGGGAATGATTTGGGAGCTGCCGCTTTAATTATTGGAAATTTGATTATCATCGAAAGTTTACTGTCTGTTGATAATGCAGCCGTGTTAGCAACAATGGTAATGGACTTGAATAAGGAAGAAAGAAAAAAAGCTTTAAAATATGGTATAATTGGTGCATATGTTTTCAGGGGAATTTGTCTTTTATTTGCTTCTTGGCTGATAAAAATTTGGTGGTTAAAAACTTTGGGAGGACTTTACTTATTATATTTATGTATCAATTATTTCTTGAAAGAATCTACTGTACAACAAGATGACGATACGTTAGATAAAAATAGCAATTGGTTTTATCGAAAAACAATTGGGCTTTTAGGGCCTTTTTGGGCAACAGTTGCTTTGGTAGAATTAATGGATTTAGCCTTTTCTATTGATAATGTTTTTGCGGTTGTGGCTTTTACTGATAATTTTTATATAATATGTATTGGTGTTTTTATTGGTATTTTAGCTATGCGTTTTGTTGCACAAGGCTTTGTAAGGTTGATGGAACGCTATCCTTTTTTAGAAACAGCAGCTTTTTTAGTAATAGGTATTTTAGGGTTAAAATTGTGTCTTTCATTAATTCACCATTTTTATCCAGAAAATGATATCGCTAAATTCTTAG
>JANPIG010000086.1:0-5778 GCA_031424875.1 Cytophagales bacterium | reverse complement strand
AAAAACTACCCTATGCAACCTTCTTAAAACAATCTGCATCCTAAAAGTAAACAAACGCTCTAATCATGAAGACCCTTTTCACTACTCTCTTTGCCGTTTTAACTTTTATACAAGTAAATGCCCAAAGTAAAATCTCTGGTAAAATCCTGAATGACAAACAACAACCTGTCGAATTTGCCACCGTTGCTTTGCTCAATGCCAAAGATTCTTCGATGGTAAAAGCTAGCCTCACTGACCTCAACGGATTGTATGATTTTGAAGGAATTAAAGCTGGACAATATTGTGTGGCTACCTCAATTGTAGGCTTCAAACGCACTTTCTCAAAGCCGTTTGATATTGCTTCAGAATCTGTGCAAATATCTGATATTCAGATGATTGCTATATCGAAAGAGTTGGATGAGGTGGTCGTAAGGGCTCAAAAACCTTTCTTGGAACAACGAGCCGATAAACTCATCGTGAATGTTGCGAGTAGCCCCACTGCGGCAGGGGCAACCGCTATGGAAGTCCTCCGAAAAGTGCCTGGTCTCATTGTGGCACAGGACAGAATTACCATTGCGGGCAAGGCTTCAATAATCATTATGATTGATGGAAAACCGTCTCAATATACCGACATGAACGAGGTGTTGAAGGATATGCCCAGCACTAATATTGACAAAATTGAGGTCATCAAAAACCCTTCTGCCAAATATGATGCGGCTGGTGGGGCGGTCATCAATATCGTGATGAAACGCAATGCCAATTTAGGAACCAATGGCTCGGTGGGTATTACTTTCAGAGAATCACTATTCGATAATTCAGACGTTGACAGAAGTACCAACGACCGTTTTCATGGCTACTCTCCAAATTTTTCCATCAACAACCGTAAGGGAAAACTCAACGTTTTTGGCAGTTATTCTTATGCTAATCGTAGCGTTTTTGAACTGACTCGCATCACCAGAATCATTGGCAATCAGAATTTTGACAATACCCAATTTCAGCCCATCACGGCGGAGGTACACAACGCCCGTGCGGGGATGGATTTTTATGCCGATAACAAAAATACCTTCGGCATCTTGATTTCGGGTTTTGCTCGTGATGGTGGCAATCTTAGCGAAGCCACTACCAAAGTAACTGATTTGGAAACGAACAAGCTCATCAATACTTTTCGCACGATGAACAGTCAGCCCAGCAAACGCACGAATATTACTTATAATGTCAACTGGAAACATTCCTTTGATACCACGGGTAAAGAACTCAACGTGGATTTTGACTATGTAACATATAGCCTTCAAAATCAGAACATTATCACGATTTTAGATGGAACTCAAAAGCGAAATCAAGGTCAGAGTGTTGATAATCCAGTGAATTTTAGAACCTTCAAAGTTGATTATACGCACCCATTTACAAGCAAAACAAAATTGGAATTGGGCGGAAAAAGTAGTTTTGCCAATATTGATAATGACCTAAAATTTAACCGTGAAGGCGTGTTGGACACCAAGCGAAGCAATGTTTTCAATTACAAAGAAAACATTAATGCCCTTTACGCTACTTTGAATACAAGTTTTGGGAAAAATTGGCAATTGCAAACGGGTCTCCGTACGGAACAGACTGTGGCTGAGGGATTTAGCAAGACAGAAGACCGCAATGTGTTGGATAGAAATTATTGGCAGTTTTTCCCAAGCGTGTTTTTGACTCGTAAAATTGGTAAAAATTTGGGTATCACTACGTCCTTCACACGTAGGATAGACCGCCCAAGCTATCAACAACAAAACCCCTTTGAGTTTCAATTAGATTCCTTGACATTTACACGAGGAAACCCATTATTACGTCCACAATTGACCAACGAATTGAAATTCCAAGTAACTTTTGACGGTCAGCCATTTTTTGCGGTGGGTTACAATAAAACCAATGACGTAATCATTGAAAATGCCCCCCAGCAAGATGCCATCACGAAGCGAACTTTCACCACGGCAGAGAATTTAGCGACTTACAATAACTATTTTATTGAGCTAAATTTTCCCTTGAATATTGGTAAAAGAATCTCTGGATTTGGGGGTAATCAATTGATTTATAACCAATATGACGCTAATTATTTGGGAGGAACTTTCAATCAGGGACGTTGGAATTGGTTGGGATATATCAACGTGAACGTGAAAATAGCCAAGTCGCTCAGTGCCGAAATCAACGGATTTTACATGACCAAATCGCAACAAGAGTTCTTGGCATTCAACCCACAGGGCAGTTTATCGGTAGGATTATCGCAAAAAGTAATGAACGGCAAAGGCAAAATAATGCTTTCGGCAAATGATATTTTTTATAGCGAAAGAAGCTCAGGCACTATCAAATACCAAGATATTGACCTTAATTACTTCCAAAGAGTATCATCCAGAAATCTCCGTTTAGGTTTCACCTATTCATTCGGAAATGATATTTTAAAAGCAAGCCGAAACCGCAAAACAGGTTCAGAAACAGAGGCAAATCGGGTGAAGGCGAATTAAGGTACTGATTTTAAAATATGATTGCGTGTTAAATCTTCAATAACTATTTTATCTTTAGTATTGGTATTAAAACAAAAAAAGCCTCCTTATCATTCTGAAAGAATCTAACATTATGTCCCGACCAATATGTTAGATTCTTTCAGAATGACAAGGAGACAACTTTTCAAAAAAGTAAGCAATTTGCCTTTAAAATTAATAAGGCTTTCGATAAAGTGTTGATAATTTTTCTATATAAATCCTGATTATTTAATCTCTTCGTCCGAAGTTGAGGAAGCAGTTTTGCTACTCAAATAAGCCGCACCAATCAAAGTTGCCATCAAGAGAATTCCTGAAACTTCAAAAGGCAGGACGAAGTCGGTCATGAGGTTTATTCCGATAGTTTTTGTGGTAGCAGAAGGTTCAGTAAGGTCAAATAATCGTGATTGGATATTGGTAAAATTAGCTCGGGCGAAGGTGTAAAAAAGCCCCATAAAAGTAGCAATGGCAATGGTAAAACCCAAAAGCCGATTAGCATTTCCACTCAAAATATCGTTTTTGACATTCTCTTTATTGCCCTTCTGATTGGTCAGCATTACACCAAAAATCAGGATAACCAGAATCCCTCCTACATACACCAATATCTGGGTGATAGCCAAGAAATCTGCCCCCGCCAATACATACAAACCCGCCATACCCAAAAACGTCAAAAGCAGACTAAAAGCCGCATAAAGGACGTTTTTAGACCACAAAACCACACTGGCCGACAAGACAGTGAGGATGATGAAAGCTATGAAGATGAATTGGAGCAATTTGGTTATTAGTTATCTGTTACTGGTTATTAGAGAATGTCCTCCAATATCCATAGCGAGGGAATTAATTCCCTCGCTATGGATATTGGAGGAAGGCACCTCCGAATAGTGCATAATTTCGATTAATTATCAGGTCTTTTAAATTTTGGTTTGAAAACGGGCTTGGGCTTTGGGGCTTCTTCTGTTTTCGGTTCTTCTATTTTCTCCTCAACTATTGGGTTTTCTACTTTTTTAAAAGTTGGCTTAAAAATGGGTTTAGGCTTTGGAGTTTCTTCCGCCTTTGTTTCTTCTGTTTTTTCTTCAATAATTGGGCTTTCTGGCTTTTTGAAAGATGGTTTAAAAACAGGCTTTGGTTTTGGGGCTTCTTCTGCCTTAACTTCTTCAATAACAGGGCTTTCTGTTTCAACTTTCTTAAATGAAGGTCTGAAAGCTGGCTTTGGCTTTGGGGCTTCTTCTGTCTTAATTTCTTCAATAACAGGGCTTTCTGTTTCAACTTTCTTAAATGAAGGTCTGAAAGCTGGCTTTAGTTTTGGGGCTTCTTCTGCCTTAACTTCTTCAATAATAGGGCTTTCTGTTTCAACTTTCTTAAATGAAGGTCTAAATGCTGGCTTGGGCTTTGGGGCTTCTTCCTCATTACTCACCGCTAATTTCTCATTGCTTATAACTTTCTTCATTGCCTCTTTTTCAACCATAAATTGGTCGTAGAGTTCACGTTTTTCTTGTGCCTGAGCGGGTGTGAGGTTACCGAATTCAAAATTATGGGTTGTAATATCAAACGTTGAGAAGTCGTATTCTTTGGTCATAGTCAGGCACTCTGTGGGGCAAACTGTGGTGCAGAGGCCGCAGAAGCAACATTTTGCCATATCAATATCAAACTTGGCGGCGTACAAACGAATCGCAGAACCATCCGAAGCGTAGCCCGCAATGCCTGTGGCTTTGATGGGTTCAATCTCGATGCAGTCCACAGGGCAGATTTTGGCACATTTATCACAGACAATACAATCCTCCATTTCGTTGTGCAACTGATAGCGACCAATGTCAGGCAAGGGCAAATGTTCGTGCGGATATTGAAGCGTTACGATACCCGTTTGCTGTTTGAAATAATCAGGATTATCCACAAAAATAGGCTTACGACTCTGCCGTGCCTCTTTGAGGTGTTTCCAAGACAATGAAAGCCCTTTCAACGATGACCGAATGCCCTCCTTGATATTTCCGAAATATGTATTGTTTGCTCCTTTCAATGGTTAATTCTTATTCTACAAAGTTACGTTTGCATTTTTAACAAATGAAAGGCTGGGATAAGTTTCTGTAGGGGAAATAAAAAAACCTTATAAATATACGGTCGTCGTCCTTTTGAAGAACAACGATCGTATATTTTCTTATAAATCATAGTTAAACCAAAATATTTTTAGGCACTAATAAATTGTAATTAGCTCTAAATGTAGTGCGCAATGATATTTTGCAGACTATCCTGATGTTCAAGTAAAATCATTTTGCTTACTAAAAAATTGACTTTATTTTCAATTTCCTCCTCAGTTTGCAATTTATCTAAAAAGTACAATCCGCTTTTATTTTCAGCATAATAATCCTTTATTTCATCTCTCATTATATCTCCATAACTTTGATATCTTACAGCAAGATATTTTTCAAAAATGGCTATTTTCTCATTTCTACTTAACATATTTCATCAGAATAATATTCGGTAACGGATTTAGGATTAAATGTATTTTTTCTGAAATTAAGCGAATTTACTGGATTATCAATTGTTAAAAATGTAGGAATGTCATTCATATTCATTACAAGTGTAATGATATAATTGTTTTTATATTCCAATGCTTTATTGTATTCTTTTTCAGTCAATTTGAATTGCCCTTTCTTTTCTTTAATTCCTTTAATATCGGTCAAAAATATACTTTCATTCACATTAACTTGAAAATCATATCCATCACCATATAACCGTGCATCTTCAACGATGCCATTTTTGAAAATCTCTATCGAATTATAATTATTCAAGAAATACAATTCCGCCTCTAATCCAGTCTCTTGCATTTTCCGAAATCTTGATTTTGTGATTGGCTTAACATCAATGGATAAGCCTTTGACCTTGTAATTTTCTTTCAAGTACAGTTTAACAATATTTGTGTAACCCTTTACATCTTCATTTCCAAATAAACTATCAATCAATAATTTTCTATGCATATAAGCATCCCCCTTTTGCCACCAACCTACTCTACCATTTTCTGGGAAAAAGTGATCAAACAAATCCATCCGATTTTTGACTGTTCCCACAGTATCAGCAATGCTATTTTCAACACAATAATTATAAAAGGCGGTTTTAGTAGAAAAGCCAAATTCATGTATAAAATTGTCATTGAATTTTGATAATCCATATCCTATCAAATTCAATATTTCATAGTTTTGGTGTTTACTTCCTTGGTTTTCCATGAATATTATTAGTGTTAACTTTGAGCTATTTTCAATAAGCAATTTCGTAAAATTATTCCAAATGAGAT
>JANPIG010000085.1:0-5096 GCA_031424875.1 Cytophagales bacterium | reverse complement strand
CCCAAATTCAAATCTTCGAGATTGACTGATGCCATAATGTTTGTTAGCGTTGGAGCTGCCGTAATTGGAATACTCGTTCCAAGCCCAACGCCTGGGTCTAAATTAATGAAATATTCCATTGCTACGATGTTTGAAATTGCCGTAGCCGTTGGCGTTGCTTCTTTCAAAAATGGTCTAACTGTTACGGTACTCCACTTATTATTGGCATCCTTGGTTCTTACACTCAACCAATGAATTCCGTTGGACAAAGTATTTGAGATGGGTGATATAAAGGTAAAATCTGTAAGAATTGTACCTGCTGAGATGGGTACGTCTGTTCCTAAACCAAAACCTGGGTCTAAATCAAAGAAATACTCGACTTTGGTCAAATTGGGCGGTAAAACACTTACTGGAATAACCTCCTTCAAAAATGGTCTGACCGCTACGGTACTCCATTTATTATTAGCATCTCTTGCCCGAACACTTATCCAATGTATTCCCGTAGAAACAGAAGTTATCGGAATAGAAATCGCCAAATTATTCACCGCTGGGGCAGCCGTAAAACCTGTTGTTACCAAAGTTCCCGAACCAAAACCTGGGTCGTTGTCAATAAAATATTCGACACGGGTAATATTTACCGAAGGATTGGCACAGTCTGAAACCGTAATCGTTGCTGCATTACTCGCCGCACTTGGGCAACCATCAAACCTACACGCCGCCGTATATGTGGTGGTGCTTTGTGGAGTAACCTTGACCGAAGCTCCAATACTTCCATCACTCCAAATCACATCATTTACGCAGTTGATGGCGGTTAATGTGATAACCGTACCTCTGCAAACCGTTTGGCTTGTGGTGGTTACGGTTGGTACATTAGGAGGATTTAATACCACAATTTGTGCCGCATTAAGTCCCGCACTCGTACATGAGCCAATCGTGCAAGTGGCTGAATACGTGGTAGTTGCCGTTGGAATTACAGTTTGAGAATTTCCTGCAATACCATTACTCCACAAAATCGTTCCGCCTGTGCAGTTTGATGCTGACAGGTTGATTGATGTTCCTGCACATACCGTTTGATTGGGCGTATTGACATACATTTGCGTTGGCGAAGGCGACACAATCGTTATCGTTCCTGTGCCTTTGCTGGTACAAGTGCCTGACGTACAAGTAACTGTGTATGTGGTTGTTACCGTGGGTGCAACCGTAATTGTACCACCCGTTACGCCCGTATTCCATGTACGAACACCACTACAAGTTGTGGCAGTAAGTACCGTAGAAGTGCCTGGGCAAACAGCAGAAGCGGGAACACCATTGACCGAAATTGCGGCTGGGGTATTATTGACTGTAATGGTTACGGGCGAACTTGCCGAACTGGCAGGACAAGACCCTCTGGTACAAGTAGCAGTATAATTAGCAGTAATACTTGGCGTAAAGACCAAGGGACTTCCCGTCAAAGAATTGCTCCAAGTTACAACGCCATCATCACAACCCGATGCTACCAAAACCGCTTGCGAACCGTTACAGATTGTGGCAGTATTGGTGGAAATCGTTGGGGCTGAATTGCTATTCAACTTCACTTCCACGGGGTTTGTGGCAGAACTGCATCCTCCGCTTGTTATGACTACATGAAAACTTCCCGCCGATGTTGCCGTATAAGTGGCGGCAGTTTGTCCACTCAAAACATTACCATTCTGATACCATTGATAGGTATTACCCGTTGGCACACTCAATACTACATTCTGACCAGAACAAAGCGTTGTTGAACCTCCTGCGGTGATGCTCGCATTGACGGGCGAAGTACAGACATTAAAATCTTTCGTGCCGACTGTACTCCATTTGTTATTGGCATTCTTGGCTCTGATAAAAATACGGTGCGAACCATTGGACACGCCCGTGAGGTTTGCCATAATTGCCAAATTGCTCAACGTTGTGTTGGGCGTAAAGCTGACGGCTGTGCCTGCACCAAAACCTGGGTCGGTATCTATGAAATACTCGATGTTGGTAATATTGCTCAACGCCACCGACACTGGTACAATTTCTTTCAAAAATGGACGAACCACTACTGTACTCCAACGGTTGGCATTGTCCTTGGCTCTTACCGAAAGCCAATGTAAGCCATCGGTGGTGGTAGTGAGCGGAGCGACAAACGTAAAATCGTTGGTAGTAGTGGCGGCAGTGAACGTAACCGCCGTACCATTGCCAGCCCCAGGGTCATTGTCAATGAAATATTCCATTGCCGTAACGACTCCGAAGGGGGCGGATGCTCCAAAAATACGCTCTTTGTAGAACGGACGAACTACTACGGTACTCCATTTGTTAACATCATCTTTTGCCCGAATACTGACAAAGTGAAAACCATCGCCCACTGTTGCGAGTGGCACGGCAAAGGTTTCGTTGATGGTGGAGGCAGCCGTAAAAGTAATGACAGTACCATTGCCAAAGCCTGGGTCGGTATCTACAAAATACTCTACACGATTGATGTTTTGGGCAAAAAGGGACCCAGAAAGGCAAATACAAAGCCCAACCGCCCTTGCGAGGTGCCAAATAAGTTTTTTCATGAGCTTACAGGATTTGGTGAATTAGTTATTTGACCGTACACTCACCGTAATGCTCAATGGCGTAGTATTATTACCTGAACCCGTACTAATAAAAGAAGTAACGATGGGCGTATTTGGCACACCCGACAAACGATAAGCATTTGCCCCATTGCCAAAAGCACCCGCCTGTGTACCACCCGCCGCTGCCGTGAGTGCAGGAGAACCAACTGCTAATTGGAAACCAGTATCTCCAATAGTATTAAAATTTGTAAATGGGTCACTTGTGCCAACGAAAATAATATTTGGATTTGCTCCATTTACATTACCACCGCCAGTTGGTAAACCATTTACTCCTAAACAAATGTTGTTTGAAGCTGTTGTACCAGAATTAGAAGCTGGTACAACTTGGTAGGAAACTGATTGGGAACGAGCATCAAAAATATTGTTAGTTACTGTACTACCTAAAACTCCACTAAAATTACCTCTAATTGTATTGTAATTAACGATTGCAGCACTGAGATTGTTGAAACTTCCAAACATAATATTATTTGCAATCGTACAGTTTGTTCCTGCATAAAGTGTACAAGGACTTCCACCACAAGTTCCATTATATGCAGTACCACTAATTGATGATGTTATAAAGTTATTGGTAATATTAGCATTATTTCCAATAGACTCTACACCCCCAACAAAATTTCCACTTTTTGCAAAACTGATTCCAGATACTCTACATCTTGTAACGGTAATATTCACATCTTGAATCGTGAAACCGCCATTACTTTGGACTCCCATTATTGTACTATTAGCACTACCATTCCCAAAAGTTACATTGTCAATAGTAGCTTGTCTTTTATCAAAAAAATTATTAGGATTGATATCTAAATAATAACCTGAACCTACAATATTGATACGTTTCAAAACGGTTATTGAACCATAAGAAGGGCTTGCCGAAGGTTCAAGGGAGATGATGTCATTGGGAGCTGCGGCATCATGGGCGGCTTGTGCGGTAGCATATACGTTGGGGTCATTCAAGCCTGGGGTGTTGTTTACACGGCGAATGGTTTGGGCGTTTACTGAGGCACAGAGGCACAAAGTAACAAAGGCACAAAGAGAGAAGTAAATTGATTTTTTCATGATTTTTTGTTTTTATTTATTAATTATTGGTTCTATATTTCTTTATAAAACTCCCCGCCTCCGCCTCGAAATGGGCAATATCAGTTTGTGATTTAGCACTACATAATCTATCCCGATTTCGGTAATAAATTTTCGGTTTACTAAATGCTTACGGCTGATTCTGATGAAGGATTTGGAAGCAATTCTGTTTTCTACGGTTAGGAGGGTACGGGCGAGCATTTTTTGCTTTCCAGAAATGAGGTGGATGTGCGTGTAATTGACCTCGCCCTCACAATAGAGGACTACATTGATGTATAATTTTACGTTTCGAGCCAATGTGCAGGCTTCTCCGAGGTAAGTTAGAATAGAAGTTTTCATTAGATTAGGGATGAGATAAAACGGTATGATAAAAATTCATTAAATCGACCAAGCTGTTTACTTCTAATTTTTGTTAAATCTTTTTGCGATGACTCTTGGCTGTTTCAAAGGTGATAGCAAGTTCCTTGGCAATGGAATCGGTAGTATGATTATCAATAATCAGATTTAAAACTTCTTTTTCACGGGTGGTCAATAAGCTATACTTTATATTTGGGGTGTTCATAATAACTATTAAGGTTAAAGATATTGCAAGTTGAATAACTATAATTAGAATGTAAATCCCCCGATTGGGGGATAAAGAAAAATTTTCCATTTACTATTTTTATTTGCGGATAACATTCCATTTGAATGTATAAATTACATTTCTTAGAAAATAAAAAATGGTATGAATTTTAATGAAAATGAAAAATATTTCCAGCTATGATATTTATCAGTCTAAAAATCAAAGGATTAGCGGGTTAATTTGATTGGATTGTGTGAAGCAAAGGTGCGTTGAAAAGGGTATTCAGCACAAGGGGAAAAATACGGTATTTGCTACAGTATTTTTACGGTATTTTCAATTCGATAAATGGAGGAGAATTAAGAGGGGTGGGTTTAAAACAAAAAAAGGGTCAAGAGAAAATAAATTCCCTTGACCCTTTTTTAAAATAAAATGTTCTTAATTTCCAGTATTCAATTTAGCGGTTACTGAATTGAATTTTATGGTTCCTGTTCCACGATATTCAACGTCTTTGGCAATTACTTCTGAATTGACAGTTACGATATGATTGGCATCAATGATTACCTTATCGCCCAACTTTGGAACTTGTAAGCCTACCCAAGTGGTATTGCTTTCCCAATTTCCTGTTTGAGCGGAAATTATTACATTTGCAATAGCCGCTCCTTGGAATTCATACGCTCCCATATCAACTGTGCCACCCGAGAATCTTCTTAGATTTCCGTCCAAATCTGTGTCTGTCAATGTGATAATACCATTATCGCCACGATCAATAGTTAATGAAGTTGCTTGAACGTGATAATCCCCATTTAAGGTTGGAGCTATACCACTTGGTTGTGGATTTATAAATTTGGGGTCAATATTAATATTACCTG
>JANPIG010000084.1:0-1121 GCA_031424875.1 Cytophagales bacterium | reverse complement strand
ATTTGGTAGCAACATTAAAAGAAGAGAAACGAATGGGTACTGCTAAATCTAATAACGATTGTAAGTTAATGCTGTTCAAATTTTACCCTAATAGAAGCCTCACTTTTCGTGACATAGATTATGTTTTTTTGACAAAATGGGAGTCATTTATGCGTAAAAATAACTTTAAAGAAACTTCTATGGCAGTATATTTCAGAACCCTTAGAAGTATCATCAACAAGGCAATAAATGAAGAAGTCATTTCAAAAACAAACTATACCTATCCATTCGATAGTTTTAAGATTTCTAAATTCGATTTAACCACCAAGAAACGAGCATTGACCAAAGAGGATATGCTCAAAATCTACAATTATCCTGTGAAAGAAGGCTCTAAAATGAGTGATTGCCATAATATTTTTATGTTTAGTTATTTCAACCAAGGTATGAATTTCATTGATATAGCTAAACTACGATGGTCGAATATTTCAAAAGCGGGAATTATGGAATACTCACGTCAGAAAACAGGGTGTCGTTTTACGATTCAATTAGGAGAACAATCACTGAAAATATTAGAGAGTTATCGTAAACTATCAGGGTATGATTCAAGCAATTACGTTTTCCCCATTCTTGACAAAGCTGTTCATATTACACCAACGCAAATACAAAATCGTTTGCTTAGAGTAATCAAGCAAGTAAATATTAACATGAAAAAAATTGGCAAGGAATTAGAAATTGAAACGCCTATCACAACTTACGTTGCCAGACATACCTACGCAACCGTTTTGAAAAGAAGTGGTGTTTCAACTTCCATCATCAGTAATGCTTTGGGACATGAAAGTGAGTCAATTACCCAGACTTATTTGGATAATTTTGACTCTAATGTTTTCTTTGAAGCGAATAAGTATTTGTTGTAGTAAGATAGTGGTTTTTTGATGATTTTGTTGAAATAATGATTAAAATATTGATTTTCAGTAAGTTAATCAACATATATATCTTCATCATTAACAAATATAATAATGTGAAATAGAAAAACTAAACCTCTGCTATAAAACTCTATAAAGTATTTGTTTTACTTTAATAATATAATTACCCACCGATTTAAATTATATAAATTTTTGGGACATTTTTGCAATATAAGTATG
>JANPIG010000083.1:0-6354 GCA_031424875.1 Cytophagales bacterium | reverse complement strand
ATCCGACTTTTTGGGGTCTTCGTAAGTTGTGCCAATTCTTAATGCTACTCCTGGAATAAAGGGGCAATTTTGTTCTGCATCCGAGCAAGTCATAATAGCTGCAAAGTCTGATTTTGGATTCACCTCATTATCATAAACCTTTGAAAAACAAGTAGTTGAAAGATTTTTCCCAAAATAAACCTGATAAGTTGGATTGATTTCTTTACTATCGGAAGAAATTTCAAAACCAACACTTTTCAAGGCTTGAATAGCATTAGGATTAAACGCTGTTGCCTCCGTACCGCCCGAAAATGTACTGACATTATCAATCTGATAATAACTGGCAGCTAAAGCCGCTGCAACCTGCCCAAAATGGCTCCTGCGTGAGTTGTGCGTACAAATATATACAAGATTGATAGCGAGATTTTGATTATATCTCTCTTGAATATAGCTCGTAATTTTCTGTAATAGTGCTTTACGTTCAGGTGGAATTAGCCTAAAATCTTCCTCCAATGATTGTGTAAATTGTCTGATTTTTTGATACATATTTTTAATTGGATTTTCTTAACAACAACCTCCTCCAGGTGTGCATACGGGAGCTACCATTTCTAAATCCGCCAAACTGATTCTTTTCTTCACGGGAGGGACCCCACATTTATCCATTGCCAAACAGTTGGTTTGTTTAGTGGTCAACACAAAATTTTGTCCGTTGAAATCCAAGCCAAATTTTCCGATGGTTTCAGCCTGATATTCCACCTCAATCTCTTCATCAGCAATATCCAACATCTTTTCTGACAAAGAAATAATATTCAATAATTTAGCTGCTTCAATACGATGGTCGGTATCATTAGCATTCCATAATTGAAAATTTACTACACTTTCACGACGAATTGTTCCGCCACAATCAATAAAATTTTTAGTAATCATTCCTACTTCCGTTACATGGAAATGCTCTGGCACGATTGAGCCATTAGGCAATTCAAAATTGAGTGTTCCAATCGTTTCTAATATCGTTTTTACTTGTGATAGTTTCATGGTATTCTTATTTAAAGTTTAACAACAATTAATTTTCTTAGCTTCTAAATTTTGTAAAATATTATCAAAAAAAACCTTCAAATATCTGATAGCTTTTTCGTCAATGCAATAGCAAATAGAAGTCCCTTCAATATTTCCTTTAATAATTCCTGCATTTTTCAATTCCTTCAAATGTTGTGAAACAGTAGGTTGTGCCAAGGGCAATTCGTTTACAATATCACCACAAATACAAGTATTATTGGTTCTGAGCAAAAACTCAATGATGGCTATTCGTGCGGGATGCCCAAGTGCTTTGGCAATGTTCGCCAACTCGTTTTGTTGAATTGTGAAATGTTCTGTTTTTGTTAAGCCCATGATATTTTATTACTATATTGCAATATTACGATAAATAGTTTTATTAAAAAAGAGAATTGATAAAAATTCTCTTTTTTTAAAGCTAATATGCGTGGCACGTTCGAAGCCGTGCGATGCATTAAATTTAGTTAACTTATTAAAAATCAGTATATTGTATCAGATAATAAACTTTTCAAGAAATCTCTTTACTCACATCCTCCACATCATCTTCTTTAATTGTTACTTTTACTTTTTTGATTCTTCGGGTATCAACCGAGGCTATTCTAAATTTATATTTCTCATATTCAGTCTCTTCGCCAGCGTGTGGGAGGCGGGTGAAAAGCTCAATCAAAAGTCCCGCTAATGACTCGCTATCTCCTCTGGACTTGTCGAAATAGTCATTTCCAACACCCAAAGCCCGACAAACATCATTGAGCGAAACTTTACCTTCAAATTCATAAGAGCCATCAGGTAATTTTATATATCCTAAATCCTCAACATCCGATTCATCGTGAATATCTCCCACAATTTCCTCAATAATATCCTCCATGGTTACAATACCTTCGGTTTCGCCATATTCATTTACCACTAAAGCCATGTGAACCCTTTTTTCCTGAAAATCATACAATAAATCGTCAATCTTTTTACTTTCAGGAATAAAAAAAGGTTGTTTGATTAACTCTTTCCAAGCAAAATGTTCATCTTTATCAATATGAGGAAGCAAATCTTTGATGTATAAAACGCCTTCAATTTTATCAATGGTATCTTTATAAATAGGTACTCTTGAATAACCCGATTTATTAATTTTATCCATCAATTCATGAAAATCTATTGTGCCATCAAAAGCCGTTACGTCTCTCCTTGACCGCATCACACTCTTGGCAGAGGTACTTCCAAAATTAACAATTCCCTTTAAAATATCTTTTTCCTGAGCCGTTGTGTCTTTTCCCGTCGTAATTTCCAACGCATGATTCAATTCGTCTGCCGTGATGGTATAACCTTTTCGCTCCACTCTTTTTTCGATTATGTTGCTGATACCCAATAACATAGAAGAGATAGGTTTGAAAATGACAGTTGCTACATCAATCAATCTTGCGGTGATTTTGGCAAAGCGAAGATTATTTTGTTGAGCCCAAACTTTCGGAATCAGTTCTCCAAAAAAAGTAATAATGAAGGTTACGCCCACCAATAAAATCAAGGTAGCCATTAACCCATCCTTCTCCTTTTCTCCCACGGCTTGTTCAGTCAATATCGTGGCAATGGTAATAAAGGAAATATTTACTAAATTAATAAAGATAAGAAGAGTAGCCAGCAAAAGTTGAGGTTTATCTAACATTTTGGCTATGAGACGTTCAGTGCCGCTGTCGCTCTCACGGCACATAGCACGGTCTTCGGCAGAGAGAGAAAAAAACGCCACTTCTGAGCCCGCCAAAAGGGCAGAAAGAAGCAACAAGCCTACCAGAACCAAAGCATTGATTCCGTAAACACTGTATGGAGTGGTGCTTTCAATTTGAGTCAAAAGCACCAAAATCGGGTGAGTATCCAAGGTTTTTGGGTTTTGGGTTTAGATTAGAAAAAATTGGTTCAACTAAGATTTATACGGGATTTATTTGTCGTACACGGAAGTCGTCCTTCAAAAGGATGACTTCCCTATAAATCATAGAAGAACCAAAAAATTAAAATAATGTTCAATAATCAAGGTACAAGTATTACATATTCAATTACTTGTATATTGAAAATTTGTTATTATACATTGAAAATTATTTTAATTATTTCTTTAAATCCCTAAAAAAATTAAAACGGTAAATTATCATCTCCTTCCAAAGGAGCATCAAACTCAGGAGCTGGGCTTGGAGCGGCAGCTGGGGCAGGACGAGGAGCCGCTTGTGCTTGCGGAGCCGTTGAACTACCTTCTTGATTATTATCTTTACGACCACCTACTAAAGTCAAAGATGTTCCTCTGATTTTCACAATCTTACGAGCAATACCATCCTTGTCAGTATATTCTTCAGTACGGATTTTCCCTTCCACGTAGGCAGAATCGCCTTTGTGTAGGTATTGTTCAGCAATATTTGCCAAAGTATCCCACAATTCAATGCGGTGCCATTCGGTTTGTTCTACCCTCACGCCATCCTTATTATTGTAGGCTTCAGAGGTTGCAATGCTAAACGAGGCTACTTTTGAGCCACTCGGTAAAGAACGAACTTCGGGGTCAGACCCTAAGTTTCCTAATAAAATTACTTTGTTTACGCCAGCCATATTTTGTGGTTGTTTTATTGGATATTAATTGTTGAAATAAATGTATTGTTTTTTTCTGGAAAAATTAAAATATAATCAAATTCTTTATGCTAAGTTAATGACTGATAGCAAAAAATGGTTCCTACAGATACACCTTTATCACATCCGAAAGTTTAGTAGTATAACAAGGAGATAGCCTTTCTTGCTTCATTTTCCACATTTTACTAAAATCTTGAGAAGCTAATTTTATTTTATGTTGCCCATGTCGAGCATTAATTTTATCCACCGACTCCATCAAAAGTTTATGGCGAGCATCGCTATTATCAAATAAAGTGATTTGAGATTTATCTTCATCCGTAAAATCCATCAAAATAACACCGGCCTTTTTGTATTGATAACCATCCTTAAAAATTCTACGCAAGGCTTCAACCGCAAATTTAGCAATCTCAATACTCGAATTAGTGGGAAAGGGCAGCTTGGCTACAATATTCTGGTTGTATTGTTCCAACTCGGCACGATGTCTGTTGGTATTAATAAAAACCATTATTGAATTACAACAAGATTTTTGCTTACGAAGTTTCTCGGCACAAGATACCGCAAAAGTAGTGATACGTTCCTCCAATTGAGATAATTTTGAATAATTACCTTCAAAAGAACGGGTAGTCGAGATATTTTTTTGCGATTGAATTTCTTCAAAATCTAAGGTTGGAATTCCCTGTAAATCTTGCTTTAACCTCAATCCAACAATGGCTAAATTAGCCTTTACCCAAGCATCATTCAACTGCGTAAAATCGTAGGCAGTGTTCACCCCAAGGGCTTTCAATCGTTTACTATGTTTGCGTCCAATACCCCAAACATCCTCTATTTTAAGCCATTTGAGTGCTTTTATTTTTTTTTCATCGGTATCAATGACGTACACATTTTTTGTTCTGTCAGGAAATTTCTTGGCAATTCTGTTTGCTACTTTCGCCAAAGCCTTCGTGGGAGCGATGCCTACACTGATAGGAATACCAGTACATTTTGTAACCCTGCGTTGCATCTGACTACTATATTTTTCTAAGTCAAAATTTTCAAATCCTTGCAGTTTCAAAAACGCTTCGTCAATACTATAAATTTCGATTTCAGGAGTATATTCTGCCAGTAAATCCATGACTCTTTGGCTCATATCACCGTATAAAGCAAAGTTTGCCGAAAATACTTCTACTTCTTTCTCTTTAAAAATCTTTTCAAATTTATAGGCAGGAGCCCCCATCGGAATTCCTAAATCTTTGGCTTCGTTGCTTCTGGCAATCACGCATCCATCGTTGTTGGAAAGCACAACAATAGGCTTGCCAATGAGGTCTGGACGAAAGACTCGTTGGCAAGAAGCGTAAAAATTATTGCAGTCAATGAGAGCAAACATTTTTTGGTAAATATTTTACATAAAAGCCTGATTTTCAGAATGATTTGATAACATGAGTAACGATTCCCCATATCAAAAAATCGTTCTCCTCCGTAATTTTTATGGGTTCATAATCGTCATTTTCGGGTATTAGCCAGCAATGACTTTTATGTAACTCTATTCTTTTCAACGTAAACTCTCCGTCGAGATAACAAACCGCAATTTTACCGTTGATGGGTTCAAGACTTTTGTCAATTACCAATAAATCACCATCATGAATACCCACATTCTTCATCGAATGTCCCTTCACGAGTCCATAAAAAGTAGAAGATGGATGTTTGATAAGATGCCTGTTGAGGTCGATAGTTAAATCAACAAAGTCTAAGGCAGGCGATGGGAAACCAGCACTAATACCACTTTTGATAAGTGGCAAAAACATAACTGTTTCAGTCTGGGCTGAATAAATATCTAATATTGAATCTGTATATAGTTTGAAGGGAGGCATAATTTTTCGTTAAATACGCTCTATTTATCTATTTCATGTAGAAATTCAAAATCATCTAAAACACAAATTCCTGTAGATAATTATTCACCAAAGTTGATTTAGGCAAATCATCTACCTCATCAAGTGTATGCCATTGAAGTTCTGAGGGCAAATTTATCACAAAATCTGGATTAATTTCTAAATGCCAAAATTTTGTATGAATTCGTTGATGAGTCAGCACGTGCGTATAAACCGCTGATTCTCTTTTAATTACGGAATGATTTAGGGCTTCTACTAAAAAAATATCCTCGGCAATAATATCTTCAAATTGGGGTGTATTTTCAGAAAATTCCCTTAAATAAAAATCATACATTCCTGCCCATACATCCTTACCTACACGTTTACGCATGACAAATTTTCCATTTTGTTCAATGACAAAGTAATTAAAAAATCTTTCCCGTACTTTTACTTTCTTAGATTTCACGGGCAAAATCCCAACTCTTCCCGTAGCATTAGCCACACATTCAAATGATAGTGGGCAGAACATACAATTAGGCGTTCCAGGCGTGCATTGTATCGCCCCAAACTCCATAATTGCCTGATTGTGAGTATCTGAATGATTGTCGGGCAGAACAGATTCTGCCCATTTACTAAATACCTTTTTAGCATCATTTCCAGCAATATCTGTGGTTTCTCCAAACACTCTTGCCAGCACTCGATATACGTTTCCGTCCAATACTGCTACTTTTTCGCCAAAAGCAAAGGAGGCAATGGCGGCGGCAGTATAAGTGCCAATGCCTTTCAGTTTCAATAATTCAGCATAATTATCAGGGAAAATACCGCCATAATTTTCCACTACCATTTTGGCGGTGGTATGCAAATTTCTGGCTCTGGAATAATAGCC
>JANPIG010000082.1:0-8437 GCA_031424875.1 Cytophagales bacterium | reverse complement strand
ATTAGAAAAAGCCCCGCTTTTTGAATCAATCTTGTAGAGAAAAGGGCATAAAAAAAACTGATAAATCCCTTTATCCTCGTGCCAATACTGGCAACCCGCAAGTAGTTATGCGTTCTGAGATAAAAACACTTATCAGTTTCTATTACAAAAATACATATTTTTCATTTACATACCAACATTGGTATGTAAATAAACTTTACAAAACCACTTTCATTAACTCAAAGAACGTTGAAAATCAAATTTTATACCACCTCACAAAACCCAAACCCTTGACTTGCCTCTTTCCCCATTCCCCCATAAAGCCCAACTTTAATTATTTCTTCGGGTGCTGTCAATTCAAACTCAAAATTGCGAAAACCTCTCACTTCCGTAGCTGAACTTTTGCCGTCTTTTATCGTAACTTTCCGAGATTTGATATTGCTCCCATCGGTCAATTTGAATAAAATTTCTTGATGCTGAATAGCGGGATTTATCTTTTCGCCACTTTCTATCATCGCACTCAAATATTTATCTCTGAGTCCGTCAATCAAGTATTTGCTAAATCTTTCATCCGTAGGTTCAAGGTATTGGTCCATGTCGTTTATCTTTTCAGCCACCACCATGGCAGAAGTTGCTTTTAGTTTAGTAGTAGTTAAAATGACAGGTTCTGAAAGTGTTTCTACACGCTCTATGACAAACTTAGCATCATGAAATTTGTCAAAAAGTGCAATCTTTTGGTCTTGGAATAATCCTACAATAAACGACTCCGCAGCTTTGTCAATATAAAAAGAAACCGTCCACTCAATCAAGGGCGAAACAATTTCAAATCCTTTGGTGTCGGATTTGCCAATTTTGCAACGCAAATCTGAAAAAGTGAAATGCTTGAAATTTTTTTTATTGTTCAATTTATAACCCGTATTATGCAAGAAATCAGCGTAACTTTCATCCGCTTTTGAGAGGATGCCATAAAGCCAAGAAGATAATGGATAATGATAATTCCACATTATACGTGGACGTATAGCGGAAGGACGTAGGTAAAGTTTAAATCTCATAGGTTATAGGCTACATAAAAGCGTTTATATTTTTACAAATGTAGGAAATAGATTTTGAAGATTTTAGCGTAGAATTACCTAATTTTTAGAAAAAGTATGATTATTTTTATAAGACAACATTCGAGGTCTCAGAACAAACTCAGTTGCCCCAAAATCTTTGTAGTCGCTTTCAAATAAGGTTTCCGATTCTCCGATTCAATCAATTTCACATCGGTTTTAAACACTGTTCCAACAGTCATTTGATTACGTTGCTTTTTAGAACAACTCACCCAAAGTTCAGGTACGTTCTGCCCATGCGTTGGGCGAACTCTTATTTTCTTACGTTTGCTATCGTATAGCGTTGAAAGACTGATATTTAAAAAGATTTGATTCATTTTTAGCTTATATTTTGGTAGATTTTCTTAGGATAAATTTACACAAAAAAAAGGAGATTTTTGATTATAAATAACGTCAAATATTAGTTTTAATTTTAGTTCACATAATTTTATTCTTAGCATTCCCATTACTCAAAGATGTTTCAGTAGCTCTAAAACGCTTGGCAATAAAACTTTGCGCTGAGTCATTCTGAGAAAGGATTTCAATTTTCCTTGGGTAAATATCCAACTTGCATTTCCCAGGCTTCTGAGAGTGTTACGACAATGGCAAAGGCATCAAAATAAATCTTTTTTTTATCTCAAAATTAGATTTAATTTTAAGAGTGTAGTCAATCATGTTCAATAATTATATACCGTAATAATTATTAAAGATTTCATATTTTTGTAATCATATTTCAAATTAAAAATAAATTTTCATGAAAAAAATTATATTTTTCTTCTTTTTTTTAGCAATTCAACTCTCACTTTTTGCTCAAAATGAATATAACATTATTCCCATTCCGCAAAAATTAGAACCACAATTAGGCGTGTTTACTATTACTGAGAAAACAGTTATTCATGGAAATTCTCAAGTTCGGGAGATAGCAGATTTATTGAATACTCAACTAAATAATGTAAGTGGATGGAATAAAAAAGTAGCAGTAAATTCAGCAAGAAAGGTAAACAATTCTATCCAATTCATTCAGGATGAAAGCGTTGCAGAAGAGGGATATAAATTAGAAATTACGCCCAAGCAAGTCGTCATTAGTGCTAAAACTCCCAAAGGAGCCTTTTATGGTGTGCAGACAATATTACAATTATTACCTACGGAAGTTTTTAAAAATTCAAAAACCGAAAATATTAAATGGATAATTCCCTGTTGTAAAATTGAGGATTCCCCAAGGTATTCGTATCGTGGAATGCACTTGGATGTTGCCCGCCATTTTTCACCCGTTTCATTTATTAAAAAGTATATTGATTTGCTTGCTTTGCACAAATTCAATACTTTTCACTGGCACCTTACCGACGATCAAGGTTGGCGTATCGAAATAAAAAAGTACCCTAAATTAACTGAAATTAGCTCAAAGCGAAACGAAACGCTGATTGGTCGTAATAGAAAAACACCAAAATATGATGGCAAAGAGTACGGTGGTATATATACGCAAGAAGAAATTAAAGAGGTTGTTGCCTACGCACAAAAGAAATTTATCACGATTGTTCCAGAAATTGAAATGCCAGGACACGCTCAAGCGGTTTTGGCAGCTTACCCAGAACTTGGCTGTAATCAAGATAAAATCTATAATGTATGGACTTCTTGGGGGGTTTCTTATGATGTTTTTTGTCCAAGGGAAGAAACATTTACTTTTTTAGAAAATGTACTTTCTGAAGTAATAGCTTTGTTTCCGAGTCAATATATTCACATCGGAGGAGATGAGTGTCCTAAAGAACAATGGATAACAAGTCAGTTTTGTCAGAATTTGATGAAAAAAGAAGGCTTGAAAAATGAACATGAATTACAGAGTTATTTTATCCGTAGGATTGATAAATTTGTTACCTCAAAAGGCAGAAAAATCATTGGTTGGGATGAAATATTAGAAGGGGGAATATCACCCAATGCCACCATCATGTCATGGCGAGGAGAAGCCGGTGGAATTGCCGCTGCCAAGGAAAACCATGATGTCATAATGACTCCCGATAGATTTGTGTATTTAGATTATTTTCAATCTGGACTAAAAGCTGATTCTATGAATGTAGGAATTTATTTACCACTGGAAAAAGTTTATGGTTACGACCCAGCCCCAAAAGAATTGAACGAAGAACAACAAAAAAGAATCATCGGTTTTCAAGGAAATGTCTGGACAGAATATATGTGGGATACCGATAGAATAGAATACATGGTTTATCCCCGTGCTTGTGCTATTGCAGAGACAGCTTGGGCACCCAAAAGTGCAAAGAATTTTGCTAATTTTGAAAAACGTTTAAAAACTCACGCCCAGAGATTGGACTTCTTGAAGGTTAATTATTTTAAAGGATTTTTAACAGATAAAAAATAAGATCAATGGATCCAATTGAACACCTATCGCCGTCAATTGTGTAATTGAATTCGAGCGTCATCCTTATATAAAAAGCTTGTTTGAAAAAGTACAAAAGTTTAATAAAAGCGATTAGAACCAGTTTTAACCGAGAAAAAAAATAAAGTTTGATAAAATGATATAACCTCCCTTAGCCAGGTAGCCCATAAAATACGATTACGAATCCACATAATTTTTCCTATTTAGGCCTTAATTGCTTAAGGGGTAAATTTTATGATAAAATCTTATAATATTTTTTAAAAAAAATCAAATAAAAAAACATTAAATTGTTTATTATTCTACACATTTAAAGTATTTTTGTTAAAAATAATAAACAAAAATATGCTTACACAAGATACTTTGTTGAAATTTCTCAAACGTCATTCTGCTATTTCAGTAGCTACATTAGAAAGAGAAGCACAATTACCAAAAAATACACTTTCAGGGGTTTTAGGCGGTTCTCGAAACTTAAATGAAAAACATTTGCTTGATTTATATCCCGTTGTTACACGTTACGGATTCAATCAAGAGACTTTTGAAAAAGCTCGTGTTATTTCAATCATCAATCATAAAGGTGGAGTTGGCAAAACTACCACAACGGCATACCTTGGTGAAGCACTGGCTAATCAAGGGTTCAAGGTACTTCTCATTGATATTGACCCACAAGGAAGTCTAAGCGAAGTACTTAATATTAGAGTTGGAGATACTCAGGTTTTTCATTCTCTTCTTAATTTAGAAGTGCCATTAGCTATTCAAAATGTTCAAAAAAACTTAGATATTGCTCCGAGTGATATTGAATTGAGTTCTGCTGAAAAGGAATTAAGTAATAAAATCGGTGGCGAGTTACGTTTAAAAGTAGCCATCAACAAAGTCTCAAAAAATTACGATTTTATCCTCATTGACTGCCCTCCATCTCTCAATATTCTTACTATAACAGCCATGCAAGCGTCTAACAGTTGTTTAATAACCACGTTGCCCGAACAACTTGCATATAAGGGTTTAGTAGTTTTATTAGAAAGAATTTCAGAGGTTAGGGCTTTGCTTAATCCTTCATTGGAATTAGATGGTATCGTTTTTACGATGGTAAAAAGTAATAGTATTCACCGAGAATACAAAGAGCTTATGCGCCAGCAATTTTCTAATCTTAAAGTATTTGATTCGGAAATTAAACATTTGATTGATTTTCAAAAAGCAATGATTGAGCATCAAACTATCAGTGTTTTTAGTAAAAACTCAGAAGCAGCGAGTTCCTATCAGAATTTGGGAGAAGAATATTTACAATCCTTGGACAAACGAAACTAATCTAAAATTATGGCAAAGAAAACATTAGCCGAAAAGATGGCTGAAAACAGTAGGACTGTTTATGAAAATATGAAAACGAATACGATTGGAAGTTTTAGTTCTACTGAAAATATCAAGAAAAATATTATCATTTTAGACGAATTAAAAGATTTAATCCCCCCGTTATTGGAATCAGAATTTTTATCGCTAAAAGATAATCTTCAAAAGCATGGGTGTAAAGACCCATTAAAAATTTGGCAGACAACCAATCCCATTATTAATCGGGAAGGAGATTCAGATCAAGCCATTTATATACTCATTGATGGTCATAATCGCTTTCAACTGTGTAATGAATTACAAATACCCTTCAATATTCAAATTGACAATTTTGAGTCTCTAAAAGAGGTTCGAGATTTCATGATTGATTTTCAGTTGAGTCGTCGAAATATAACTCCACAACAAGCCTCATATTTGCGTGGCTTGAGATATAATACAGAAAAAAAGGAAGTTTCTGACAATTTAAAGACCTCACAAAATGCAACAATTTTGCCAAATGGGCAGAATGTCCATCTGGCAAATTCTGATTCTACAGTAGAATTTTTTGAAGAGAAATCTATTGACAATTTGCCAAATGGGCAGAATGTCCATCTGGCAAATTCTGATTCTACTGTAGAATTTTTTGAAGATAAATCTATTGACAATTTGCCAAATGGGCAGAATGTCCATCTGGCAAATAAATCCAATAAAACGACTGCACAAGAGCTTGGAGAGTACTTTAATGTCGATGAAAAAACGATTCGTAGAGATGCCGAATTTGCTCGTGGTTTAGAAAAATTAGACCCTTCATTTCGTAAGGACATCTTAAACGGCAAAATAAAAGTTGAAAAATCTAAAATACAAAAGATTAGTAAAATTGATAATATTCACGAACCTTTAAAATCGCCAGAGGAATTGAATGTTGTTTTTAACAATATAAAATCAGAAGATACACAAGTAATTATTCCACAAACACCGAGCTTAATACAAAAGAAATACTTTCAGTTAAATGCTAAACTTCAAAAAATATATAAATCAAAGTATATAAAAAAGACTGAATTAAATGCGCTAAAAATAGCTTTTCAAGAATTTATAGATGCCCTTTAATAGTATATAAATGCACACCATAAAAGTAGTTTTTAGCCTAATTCATTTTATGAAATTACGGTCTATAAAAACTACATTTATGGTGTTGAGCAAAATTAAACCTACGCTTTTTATCATTAAATCATCAATAAATCCCAAAATGGCTGATTTATTCAAAAACTACCTTTATGGTGTCGTATATTTTACTATAACCTTTTGATATTTTCATAAAAACTACTTATTTGGTGTGTACACTTATAAGTAGATGTATTACACCATTAGCAAAAATCAAGATCAATCCTATTATTTTTAGTAATTATTAACTCTTTTGTTTTCTTTTAAATACTTTTATCTTCTTTATAACTTTCAGGCTCCCTAAATATCTCATTTTCAAATACTTAGCTATGCTTAAAACTACTCTTATGGTGCTATAAACTACTTCTTTGGTGTTAAAAACTACCTTTATGGTGTTAAAAACTACTCTTATGGTGTCTTAAAACTACTTTTATGGTGTGAAAAACTACTTGTGTAATTTAAAAGTAGTTTTTCCTTGGGACAGGTTATAATTTTCATTATTTTTGTAAAACTACGGTACAAAACCAAATTCTTTTGTTAAAGTATGGATAATCAAGAACTATCAAAGAGAGAACAAGCACTTATTGCTATATCAAAGGACCCATTCAGAGTTATTAAGGGGAATCCTTTGATTGAGGCTAAGTTTGAGTTGACTCCAATTCAAACTAAACTCTTCTTGTTCCTATTGGCAAAACTGGATACTTCAAAAACCAATTTTGAGCCGATGATTGTAATTGTAAAAGATTTTCAAAAGTTTATTGGTACAAAAGGAGATAGTTTGTATAATCATTTGAAAAAGGAAGTGGAGAAAATGATTGGCAAACGAGTGTATTACAAAGACGATAATGTAGAGCTCAATTCAAGTTTGATTAGTGGATATTTATACTTAGAAAAGGAGGGGGCCTTTTTAGTGGAATTTCCAAGCCTTCTAAAGCCTTTTCTTTTACAGCTGAAGGAGAATTTTACGGTAATTGATATACGTAACATTTTGGGACTTGATAGTTCGTATGCTATGAGGTTTTATGAAATATGTAAAGAAAAAGAAAGATTCAAAACTTTTCAATATACAGTGAATGAAATAAAAGAAATGTTTTCGATTGAGAATAAATACAAAAACTATTTCGATTTTAAAGTAAAAATAATCATTCAAGCAAGGAATGAATTGCAAGAAAACTCAGAACTATATTTTGATTTTGAGGAAATTAAACAAGGAAAAAAAGTTGTCGCCATTCGTTTTACTGTTATCAAGAATAAAAAGAACTTAAAGAGGGATGAAGATGAGCTATCCATACTTACCAACGACTTGCCTAATCACACTGAAGTACTGACGAAAGATGTATATGAAACGGTAAAAAGTTTTAATATTAGTTTATCAACTGTTAAAAATTGGTTTGAGAAATACCCCTATTTACAAATAAAACAAGGCATTGATTATACCTTACTTCAACATAAGAAAGGGAAAATAAACGATGTTGCGAGTTATCTCCAAAAGATGGTTTCATCTTTTGATATAACCGATAAGCAAGAGAAAGTAAAAACTGAGAAAAAAGTAAAACTTGAACAGCAAAAACTGCTTAAAGTTGAAATAGATTTGTTGGATGTTCAAATGAATCTAATAAAAAACGATTATTTCATTGGCAAAAAAGAGTTGACTAAACGATTATTGGAAGCAAACCCCAATTTATTTTCCCAACTATTAGAGGATTTAAAAGCAGAATCACAAGGAGATAAAAATAATTTATTGGCAGAACTAGCTCTTAATAACTATAAGCCTCTACAGGGTATTCAACATAATAGTTTAGCGGAATTTGTAGGAAATTTTAGCATTGACGGTACTTTTCAAAGTTACGTGCTTGCCAAAATGGCACCTATGTTTAACGATTTTCAAATATTAAGGGATGATTTCGTAGCTAAAGCTAAGCAATTAGGTATTAAAGAAATTGAATTATTTTAAAATAAAGCAGCCATTCTTTTGAAAAATCCAATTGCTCAAAATTTATCATTATTAAAAAATAAAAAGTAGAATTATATACCAAAATACTTTTTACTGGAGCAATGGTTTGTATCAATACACAAATTTTTTATGCAAATTTAAACAAATGCCTAGTTTCTAAACGGGCAATAAATTACTATATCCCAATAAACCAATAAGCTTAACCACTGTCAAGATATGTGTAGGAAAATAATTCAATAATCTAATAATACAGAATTCTAATAAATTTTTATGAATCTTATAGATTTTTAGCTTAGATATACTAAGCTTGCTTAACTACTTTGACTTGCTAATAATTTTCTTGGCTATAGCTGTAATTATATTTTAAATAAAATATGAGTAATCATTATCCCATATCATGAATTTTACCGCAAAGCAATCCCAAACAACAATTGATGACATTCAAACATGGACGCATTTGAAAGATGGGGATGAGCTTGCTTTTGGTAAATTACTTAAAAAATATTTTAATTCTTTACAAAATTACGGGTATAAATTTGTCAAAGATGA
>JANPIG010000081.1:0-1460 GCA_031424875.1 Cytophagales bacterium | reverse complement strand
CATTGCCCACAAAGTGAACAGAATCATTCGTTCGAACATTTGGACCGATATAGGCATCAGTTTCGGGTCCATCAAAAACTAAATTTGTATAATTGGGATGTGAGTTTCCGTTATTGCCAATAACATCATTTTGAGCATCAATTACAGGTTGCCAAGTTCTTGAAATTGGTAACGTTGGGGGTAGTTTATACCTTGATGCTTTTGAAACTACCCAGGCTAAATTAGGTTTTCCCGAATGAATTCTGCTTTTTTGAATTATATTTTTCAAATAAATACCATAATTGTCTCGGCTTGTATTGTTCAAATTATCAGTTTCTCCTTGATGCCACAAAACAGCCCTTACACCAAACTGAGCTATATAAAAGTGTAAGGCAGCTCTTAAATTTCCATAAGGCATCCCTCTTGGATAAGTAATAAAGTTAGTTGGAGTAGAGGTAGAATCATTCGCTGAAGCACTCCATGCATCAGCGCCACTTCCCGACCACCCTGCATTAAAAAAAGCAATTGGCACATTTAATTTTTTGGTCAATGTGTCTCCTAAAGCTCCCCAACACCAAGCACTCGTTCCAAAAGGAGAAATGTTAAAGGTTGAATCTAAACGGCTAAACTCAGCTCTCGGCAAAACAATTCCCCCATAATTTGTTGGATAGGATACCGCAAAATTTACCACACTAACACGGTCGTCGTTGGCTCGTGGCCCATAATTTCCCATACCAGCTAAGCCACTATCCCCCGTTGCATTGGATTGTCCTGCAATTAAAAAAACTTCTCCTGCACCAATTCTCTGGACAGAAGCCGTACCTATGAGTGTTGTACCATTCCAGCACCTTACTTCTATATCATACCATCCTCCCGTAATAGTTAGACTTCCATAATAGTATCCATTAGAAGGATTTGTCTGAATTGTTGTCCAATTAACAGCCGTACCTTGCGTAGGAACCATAACTCGAGGAATGGCACGGGCTTCTACTTTATCTGCAAAAGTGTTATAATTTCCTGCAATATAGACAGAACTTTGATTGCTATTATTTCTTTGAAAAACGGCTCGGCTATCTGGATATGTTATCGTTACTTGAGCCTGGATTTTAGTAGAAAGGAATAATAATAAGCAAAGTTTCAAGAGGCAATAATTTTTCATAAATGATTGATATAAAGGTAATTATCTTTACAAAATAATTGGTGAATAATGATGTGTTATGTGATTTATGATTAAAATAATTATCTCAATCATACAAAAATTGCATAAATTAGAATAACCTAATTTTATGCATAAAACAAAGTAACTTAGACATCGTTATGAAAGATGTTCTTGAGATAATTTTTTGTAAGGAATGGGAAGGGAATATTGGAATTGTAACGCAAAGATACCATTTTGATTTTTCAAACAAAAAAATCCCCAAACAATTAAGTCTGAGGATTATGAAATCTATCAATTGGATGTAACGAAAATTAGTCTTTTA
>JANPIG010000080.1:0-4889 GCA_031424875.1 Cytophagales bacterium | reverse complement strand
CTGGCTCCCCCATCGGGGGCGGGGGGGGCTGTGGTTAAACTAACTTCCGACTCTTCTCCTAAAATCTCTAAAATCCGCTCCGAAGCCCCAATTGTTCTTTGAATTTGAGCATACATATCTCCCAAACCACCCACAGAACCGCCAATAAATCCTGTATAAATAATGAACGTGAAGAGGTCTTGGAAAGCTAATTCACCTTGTAATACCAGATTTCCACCATACCAAACTACGCCCACAACGCCCCCGAACAATACGAAGATGATAAAGGAAATAAATCCGCCTCTGAAGGTAGCAGCCTTCAAAGCATAATCAACCACTTTCTGAACTGATGAACTATATCTTTTTACTTCCAAATCTTCATTCGTAAATGCTTTCACCACATTAATTGACTGCAAAGTTTCTTCCACAATAATATTGGTAGAAGCTAATTCATCCTGTACTTTTTTAGCATTTTTACGAATAAATCTTCCAAAAATAATTGCCGCAACTACCAAAAATGGAAAGGTCATCAACATAAAAAGTGTTAGTTTGCTTGACAAATATGAAATCAACAATATACCCCCAACGAGCGTAAAAATCTGGCGAAAGAACTCCGCTAAGGTGATAGAAAGTACGTCTTGGAGTTGAGTAATATCGGTAGTAATGCGGCTCATGAGTTCGCCAACACGGTTTTTCTCGAAAAAAGGAATCGGAAGCGTAATGATTTTTGTGTAAAGTGTTTTCCGTAAATCACGCATGGACTGTTCCGAAACCCTTGTGAACGTATAAACCCTCAGAAACGAAAAAGCCGCTTGTAAAATTAATAATATCACGAAAAGAGCCGTAACATTATTGAGCGTAAGTTGGGTAGCATTTGGATTGAAAATGTGAGCTAATTTTTCGGTAATTCCATTGCTCGGAACTTGCGAAACACCTTGATTTACAGCACTATTAGGAGATACAATCGCCCCAACCATTTGTCCCATCAACAAGGGAATACTCATGGAGGTTATCTGCGAAAGTATCAAGAAAATGAAACCTATGGCGAAAGTGCCTTTGTAGGGAAGGGTGAATCTGAAAATGCTGAGGGCTTTATTGAATCCCTCTTTACTTAATTTTTTTTTATCCTCGGGAGAAACCTCTGCTCCGAAATTACGTTTTGCCATTGGTGATTAAAAATTTTGTGGATGAATTCCACGCTGGATAATACTGCTAAAATTTACAACAAAAAAATTCTTAGCTTAGTTTTATAGAGGAAGAATACCAAACATTTCGTTATAAGGTATTTTTAAATCTATGAATTGAAATTGGGGGGTGGATTCCTGTTTTAAGAGACTATAAACTTTGAAGCTTTCGGAATCGGAGGAAAGATAATAATCAACAGTTTTGTCACAATCTGCTTGGGCAAATAGTTTAGTATCGTTTGGAATAATGTTTCTATTATCGAATTTTAAACTTCCTTTTTTCTGAAAAACAATATTTGCAAACTCTCCAGTTCTTTTTGCATGATTTAGATTAAAAGGTACTATTTCTAAATTTCTTAACGGCAATTCATCTAAACTACCACCTGTGCAATATTCAGCTATTGAAATAGTTGAAATTTTCATCGCTATTTGATGTTGAAGAAAATACCTAAAATAGCCATCTGCATTTTTAAATAGAGGGTCTTCGTCATTTAAGAAACGAATAAAGAAACTGGTATCAAGTAATACAGATTTATGCATCATAACCTCCTCTTATCTCTCTGAGCCAACTATCAGGATTAATATTACCAAGCCAAGATTTTTTAGCTTTATCACGAAGTTTTTTTAAATATTGTTCATCATATTTAGGCTCAAAATCTACTAATTCGACAAATCTCAATCCAGTAGTATCAATTTCTCCTGTTTCTGAATGCTGCTTACCAATTGCTCTGATACCATAAGGTTTTTTGTGAATAATATTCTCTTCTAAATTTTCAAAAAATGAGACAGATGTTTGAATAATTACATTACCCAAATCAGCAGTTTTAACATGAATATTTTGCTTTCCTGAACCCCCACCATGTGTTATTTTTCCATAAAAATATAATTCAGCTTCAACCCAAATAGCTTCAGTTCTATAAAAATAAGTGTCTTTACTAATTCTTACTTCATTAGTATTATCCATAGAAGTTTTTATTGAAAAGCCATAGTTTTTTTTTATGGCAATTTTTTGAATATTCTCAAATGCTTTCGCTGTTGAGGCATCAAGAAAATCAATATTTTGAACTTCATTAATCTGTCCAATAATAGCATTGAAACCTATAATGTATTGTAGAGAAGTTCTAAAAATATTTTTTACTGAACCTTTTTGTATATCATAACTAATTATAGGTCTCTCTTTTTTGTCCCCATGATAAAGAAGGCTTTCGGCATTTTCAAGCATAGCAATTACTTCCCGAATATCATAATTGTCGGGCGAAAGGTCAAGGTTTCCCTTTGACCCAGTAATTTTAATCTCTATAAAACCAAATTTTTCCATCACGATTTAAACCTCTACTTTTTCCAAATTAAACTTTTTCACCAAACCCGCAATCTCTGCCAATAAATCTACATTTTGTTCAATGCCATTGCCCACCACAATAACGTCTGCACCCGCCGAAAGAGCATTTTTTGCTTTTTGGATAGAATTAATCCCTCCTCCCACAATAATTGGCGTTTCAACGGATTGTCTAACTGCGGCAATCATTTCGGGCGAAACAGCGTTCAATGCTCCTGAACCTGCATCCAAATAAGTAAGTTTCAAACCTAACATTTCACCCGCCATAGCCGTACAAGCCGCAATGCCAGGTTTGTCGTGTGGAATGGGCGTAGTGTTTGAGATATACGATACCGTTGTTTGTCGTCCGCTGTCAATCAACATATAACCCGTTGGAAGAATTTCTAAACCACTTTTGCGTAAAATAGGGGCTGAAATAACGTGCTGTCCAATCAAAAATTCAGGATTTCTCCCTGAGATTAATGATAACAATAATATCGCATCTGCCTGACTATCAATGTGTAGGCTATTGCCAGGAAATAAGATTACGGGAATATCGGTATAAGATTTGATGGCGGAAATTACTTCGTGCATTACATAATCTGTAATCAAACTACCGCCCACGAAGATATAATCCGCACCATATTGAATGCAACGGTCTAATAAATTTGAAAAGTTATCCAGATTTACCTTATCAGGGTCAATCAAAACGGCGAAAGATTTTCTGCCTTCAGCTTTTCGTTCGTAAAGGTCATTTTGTAACCGCATAGAAATGTTAGGCAACATAGGTTTTTAATTAAAGACTTCCTCAAAATCTATGCCTTATATCCTCTTTATGCAGTTATTTAATAACCACATAAAAATGTTAGGTAACATAGGTTTTAAATTACGAAATTTCTCAAAATCTATGCTTTCTATACTCCCTATGTGGTTATTTAGTAGATTTTGAGTCATTATTTTCTTTTAACATCGCAATTGCTTCCATGATTTTATCCTTAGCAAATGCCAAAATAAAGGTTGCAATATAGCCTTTAATGGATGAAACTATCCATGATTCTCCGCTTTTTTCTTTCTTAATTACTACCGGTAAATTAGAATTCTCAATCTTTTTAGCCTTATTTTCTTCTTTTGAATTAGATGTTAATAGACTAAAAAGTACATAGACTCCAGCCAAAGCTGTACCTACTATCAAAGCAGTTGTACCTATACGGGTAGCTTCTGTTTTAAGGTCATTTACCTGACCGTCAATCGTCTTCTTATAGGCTTGTGCCTCTTTATGTAATTCATTCTTACGTTCAGAGGTCTTTTGGGGGCTTACTGTTGGGAACATAGCTAATCTTGTTTAAATCTCTATTGTCAGATAAAAACTATTCAAAAGTACAAAAAATTGTCTTTTCTATTGGAAAAAATTTTATTCGATAACATTTTAAGTGCTTAAATCATTCAAATGATAAGGTTTAAAATAGTTACTTTTTAAAAATTATACTCAAAATTGTTATGCAAGCATACTATTTTGTATATTTGAAAACTTAATTACGGTGAACGATACATGGTAAAGGGTAAAGAGTTTTGAGGAAATAAATATGCCAATTAACTACTTGCCGTTCACCTTTTACTGTTCACCATTAACCTTTTTAAAAATGATATTAGAAGGATTGAACATTGATTTAACAGAAGAACATTTAGCGGTGCAACAGGCTGCCCGTGATTTTGCACAAACAGAACTTTTACCTGGCGTAATTGATCGTGATGATAAAGAATTTTTTCCCGAAGAATTAGTGCGTAAAATGGGCGAATTGGGCTTTTTAGGCATGATGGTCTCTCCTGAATATGGAGGGGGAGGCATGGATACAGTTTCTTATGTGCTGGCAATGGAGGAGCTTTCAAAAGTAGATGCTTCTGCCTCGGTGATTGTTTCAGTAAATAACTCATTGGTTTGTTATGGCTTAGAACATTATGGTTCAGAAGACCAAAAACAGAAGTATTTAGTGCCTTTGGCAAGGGGCGAAATGGTGGGGGCATTTGCCTTATCTGAACCAGAAGCGGGTTCGGATGCCACTTCGCAACAGACTACTGCCGAAGATATGGGAGACTATTATTTATTAAATGGAACAAAAAACTGGATAACTAACGGCGGACGGGCAGGGGTATATTTAGTAATGGCTCAAACACATCCAGCATTAGGACATAAAGGTATTAATTGCCTGATTGTAGAGAAAGGAATGGCGGGCTTTCAGATTGGTAAAAAAGAGCAAAAATTAGGTATCCGTGGTTCAGATACACATTCTTTGATGTTTACGGATGTGAAAATACCGAAAGAAAACCGTATCGGAGCAGATGGTTTTGGGTTTAAATTTGCCATGAGTACTCTTAATGGTGGGCGAATTGGCATTGCTGCTCAAGCTTTGGGA
>JANPIG010000079.1:0-5283 GCA_031424875.1 Cytophagales bacterium | reverse complement strand
CTGAAATTGCCTCCTTGGCTTCGTCAAATTTTTCTGAAGCAGCTTCCGTTAAATCGCTAATTTTTTCTGAAGCAACTTCTTGCAAATCCTCCAATTTTTCTGTAGCAGCGTTTGCTAATTCTTCGGCTTTAGCTGAAACATCCATGCCTGTCATTTCTTTAATTTTGTCAGAAGCAGCATCTGCTAAATCGCCTAATTTCTCAACAGCGCTATCTTTTAAGTTATCTAATTGATTGTCTGCTTGCTCTTGTACATTTTCCATTGTGTGGGGTTTTTAGATTTGATTTAATGATTAGTTTACTGATACAAAGATGATATTTTTTAAGCAAAATGCCTAAGAATCAGCGGTTTTTATCTTTGAATTGGATTCAACGGGATGACGAAGGGCATAAATTAAGGCAATTATACCTAGCACTACACAGGGAATGCTCAACCATTGTCCCATATTCAAAGTCATCCCTTTTTCGAAAGAGACTTGATTTTCTTTTAAGAATTCATAAAAAAATCTGAGGGTGAAAAGTGAAATCATAAAAACACCTGTCATAAGTCCGTGAGATGTATTTTCTTTCTTTTTTGACCATATCCACATCAACAAAATAAAAATTATGATGCACGAAAGTGATTCATATAATTGAGCGGGATGACGAGGTATAACGTCTTGATAATCATGACCCAGCGAGGGGTCATTAAAAAATCTAAAAGCCCATGGAACATTTGTTGGTATGCCCACAATTTCGGAATTCATTAAATTTCCAAAGCGAATAAAAGCACCTCCCAAAGCTACTGTTGGCACAATTCGGTCGGTAACGTACCAATAATTTACTTTACGTTTTTTGGCAAAAAGGTATATTGCCAGAAACATTAAAGTTGTCCCATGGGAAGCCAAACCAGCAAATGGAGGTGTAATCATGCTTGTAAAGAAATGCCAAGGATCGCTCAATAATAATGGATACTCATAGAAGAAGTAGTGAGCCATTCTTGCTCCAATTACCGTAGAAATCATGGCATAAAGTAATAATTCATCGGCTTGTTCAACAGGACGACCTTCTTTTTTGAAAATATAACTAAGTACCTGATAACCAGCCAGAAATGCTCCTGCGAACATTAAACCGTACCAGCGAAGGGGTAGGCTTGGGGTTTCAAATCCAAAAAGATGAAAACTGGGTATTGTAAAAATTTCGGGGGATGTATGCCAATCAATGTATGCTAACATTTGAAGTTTTTATTGGTTAAATGATTTTTATGTAAAAATAAGACTTTTTGTAACCACATAGGTCTGATAGGTAAGATAGTTTTTTTAGAAGAAGAAAATAGTAATTACAAAGATAGATACTCCTCTAAACCTCCTTTCAAGTTCTGGGCGTTTGTAAATCCTCTTTTTTGTAAAATCTTACAAGCAATTTCACTTTGTAGTCCTGTGTAACAAATCACTACTATTTCTTCGTTTTTCAGGTGTTCGATGGTTTCTAAATTCAGCAATAATTCATCAAGAGGAATTTGAATACCGCCCATGCCAAATTCTTCAATTTCGTAAGGTGTACGAATATCAAGGATATTGAGGTCAGGAAGACGATTTTTGAATTCAGTAGCAAGCATCTTTTTGATTTTTTTTACTTCCCGAAAGTGAAAGAACTTTTGGAAAGTAAAAAAAGCCCACAAAACTAATTTTGCGGACTTTCCGAACATCGTTCACCGAAATTACAGTTGATTATACGCCAAAATTCCGCCTAAAACATTTCGAACGTTTGTGAAACCTTGTGATTCCATAAAAGCTTTGGCTCTTCCAGATCTTGCTCCTGAACGGCAATGAACTATTACTTCTTGATTTTTCCAGTCTGAAATTTCATCTAATCTATCAGGCAATTCACCCAAAGGTATTAATTTTGCTCCTAAATTTTCTTCGTCATACTCATACTCCTCACGCACATCAAGGAAATTAAAGGTTTCACCTTTGTCAAGTCGATCTTTTAATTCTTTTACGTTTATGTCCATGTTTTTTAGCTTTGAGCTGTCAGCAATAAGCTATTAGCTAAATGTTACAGCTTATTTATTGAAATATTTTTATGTCTCTTGAAAAAGCTTGTTGCTCATTGCTTATCGCTTAGAGCTCATATCTTTTACAGTTTTACAATTTTTCTTACAAATGTATTCTTATCATTTGAAAGTCGCAAAATATATGTTCCCGAATTCAAATTACTAATGTTAATTTCTTGATTATCAGATTTTTGTGATAAAATACTTCTTCCCGACATATCCATAATTTCAGCATTTTTTAGACTTGTGTCGTTCCAATGAATTATATCAAAAGCTGGATTGGGAGAAATTACTAAATTACGATCTTGGATTTCCTCTTCAGTTGCTAAGGTTATTTCTTTGGCAACGCCACCCATTACAGGACGAATCATTAAACTACCTTTGATGGGAAGAAAGCCACTATTAACTGGAATATTGCCCACGTTAATCCATTCATTGGTGATATTATAAAAATGTTTTTTAGCAAATTGGGGCGAATTATTGTCCACACCTACTATAAGGGCTTCATCGTCAGATAGTTGTGTATAGCCAACGTAAAAAGTGTCGGTTACTGCCACAGGGTCGATGGCATATTCTACAAAACCATTGTTGGTACTTGGATAGGTGATTTTACCACTCAATCCCTTCAAAATACGTCCAGGTTTGCCTTTATCATTTGCCATGATTTGTAGCGAAAGATTGGTGGTTGCTAAGCGTGTACTGTCTAAAAGCGTTTGCAAATTTATCCTAATGGCTTTCACTACATCGGGTTTGTTATTGATAAATTGAATGGCAACTCGCCCGAACCCTTTCTTTAAATACGCTCCCGATTCTGCTGTGCCATCGTCATAAGCATAATAATTATCTAACTCGACTGTACGACTAATGGTGTCATTGACTTGAAAAATTGATGGATCGCTTGAATTTATTTCAAATTTAATCTTTAATAATGCCTTATCCCCTTTTATTAAATTACCTAATTCATTTTTTACCTCAATATTGGTAGAAGATACACTTCTTACATTTTGGTCAGTTAATGTTTTTTGAACTAAATACTCACTCGTTGTTAAATTTTGGATAGAGTATTTGGCTGATACACTATTCTGATTACTAAAAAGATTATAAATTTCTCCATTGATAGTTTCTGATAATTCGGCAATAGGATTGACTAAAAATTGCTTTATGGGCATTGAACTATACCGTTTTAGAATAGAACCAATAGGAAGTCTAAAAGCTCTATCAGGATAAAAAGTATCTTTAGCACTACGTTTTTCATTCAAATAAACATAATCAATATGCCATACATCAAACTGTCCTGATTGTCTGCCGAAGGTGCGGAAACGGAATTGAAATTTATCGTGAAAATATTTTGAAGAATTTACGGGAAGTAATACTTGTATAAACTTAGTATTGTTGATAATCTTAAGAGTATCTTTTCCAGTGATATGTTTTCCGTCTTTAGCAATAAAAATGGTTTCCCATTTGTCGCCATTCGTTAAAAATTGGACGATTAAAGAATCATTACTATCTGGAACGTCTCCCAAGCCTTGACTTTGGTAAAAAAAGCTTAAATAGACAGAATCTTTAATAGCAGCCTTGGATATATCAATGGGTTGAGAAGTGAGAGAATCAGTAGCCCCATTGGCAAAAGAATCATTGTAATTATATGGTACGCCACTGGTTTTTAACCCATCAAAAGTAGCCATATTAAGCGTAGGATGGCTTAATGAGGCATTGTTATTAATAAATGTACCGCCACCTTTCATCCATTTTTGAGGATTTGCATTGATATTTGAATCTGAAAAGTCATCAAAAAAAGGTAATGATAATGCCGTTATTTTAGCCGAAGATTTTTGCGAAATCTCCACATTTCGCACAGGCACAGTCTGAAATTGTGCCACTGAAATTTGGCAAAAAACGATAAGGAGTAGAAGCAATGTAATGTATTTTGAGGAAAACTTAAACATGGTTTTAGAATTAAAGCATTTTAATGCCCGTGTTAATAAAAATGATTAATAGTTAAAAGATAACGAGTTAATTGTCTTTAAATCAAATACTTAATTCTTTAAAATCAATAACTATTAATCATTAACTATCAACTAATTAGGTTGTGGTCCAGCCACCCAAATATCAATCAATTCTCCTGTACGGATTTTTCCTCCAGCCTCACAAGTTGGATTTTGACGAAAAACTGTTCCCGCAGGTTCAGGGGCTGCTTCATCGTAAATAATAGTTCCGACTTGTAAACCCGAACCAGTAATAATCAGTTTAGCTTCGTCCAAAGACTTGCCTTCTACACAGGGAACGGCGATTTCGATGTCGCCCGTACCATTACCTACTACCAACGTAACTTTTGAACCTTTTGCAATTAACGTACCAGCGTCTATTTTCGTACCTTCATACTTGACTTCTAATACTTCATTTTCACGAATATCGTCTTGGTACTCCAAATTAGGCTTCAAAAGTCCTGCTACTAAAAGTTGTTGTTCAGCACTTTTTACGGACATTTCGGTCAATTTCGGAAGCTTAATCATGGGAGCGGTTTCGGTATTTATCGTCAAATAAATCTTACGTCCTTGCTTCACTTTTGAGTTCTCCAAAGGGTATTGTGAAAGCACCGTGAGAGGTTTCAAACCCGCCATAAAAGTGCTATCAGTTACTTCATAATCAAGATTTCTATCGTCCAGAAGGTCTTCGGCTTCCTCCATCGTTAAGCCCTTCAAACTCGGAACGGTGATAGCTTCACCGTGATTGGTACTCCATGGCAGATAGACAAAGAAAAAGCCAAAAAACAGTACCATCAATAACAAAATAATGATAGCAACATGGGTATAAACGTCTTTTTTAGAATTAGTTGATATTTTCATTTTTTACATTTTCAAATTAGAACTCGCAATTTACGATATTACGGCTTATGCCCCAAATTGTCTTAAGTGATTGGGCTATTTTTGGGTCAAAGAGAAAGTTAATCAGTATTTAGTTTTATGAGTTGGTAACAGATAAATATTTCCTATAAAGTTTCTAAATAAAAATGGCTTTTGCCAAATTTTGATAAAATAAATAGCTTGCAATTTTACTGAAATCATTTTGTAATTTTAAGGAAAACTAAAAGTATGCAACCAAATATTATCCTTTTGACCGATAGTTATAAGGTCAGTCATTATAAACAATATCCTGAGGGGACTACCCAAATTTATAGCTATTTCGAGAGCCGAGGAGGGCAATTTGAGAACCTCACTTTCTTTGGTTTGCAGTATTATTTGAAAGAAT
>JANPIG010000078.1:0-2299 GCA_031424875.1 Cytophagales bacterium | reverse complement strand
AGTCTTGATTATCAAATACTTTACTGGCAATTCCTTCATCGCCCAAACGTTCAATGGCGGTGAGATTTTGGTAAACTTCGTAAAAATTTAGGGAATAAAAATTGTGAATTTGCCCCTGAACATATCGAGCAAATTATTGATGTTTACCAAAATCTCACCGCCATTGAACGTTTGGGCGATGAAGGAATTGCCAGTAAAGTATTTGATAATCAAGACTTTGGCTATTATAAAGTTACCATCGAACGTCCAAAACGTTTGAAAGCCCAATTTTCAACGGAACGCATTGCGGATTTACGTTTCGCCAATAACCTCCGTGAACCTATGACTTGGGCTTATGAAACCTACGGTGAAAATATTTACACTGATTTACCCAAATTTGAGAAGAAAATTATTGATTGGTGCGATGCTCAGGAGTTGAATCTTTCTCGAAAATTACAGGAAACCTTGGTCAATCCGCTGACGTGGAAAAAGCAACAAAGTTTATTGGAAATGGCAAAGGTTTTGATGGAAGCCATTGGAAATGAGGAATATAACGATTTTAATGTCTTCAAGAAATTGCTGGATGATGAGTTGAAAGCTCGTAAAGAAAAACTTTCGGCTTCTGAGAAAAACTTAATCCTCAATGCTGTTTCTTGGTACGATGCCGCTGCTGAAAAAGTAATCAAAGGCACAAGTAAATTCACCACTGAAAAACTCAATCAATTATTGGAGCGTTTGGGGTGTGATGAAAACCAACTGTCTGATTTTGGCTACTTTACAACCAGTAAAAAGTTAGAATATCTTGAATATGAAACGGAATCTGATTTACGTGATACTGAAAATGTCCCCTTGAAAGAATTGATTTACGACTACTTCATCAGGGAAGTAAAACCGCACGTTTCGGAGGCTTGGCTCAATTTAGAATCTACTAAAATCGGTTATGAAATCAGTTTTAACAAATATTTTTACCGTCATAAGCCTTTGCGGGATTTGGAGGAAGTTTCAAACGATATTTTGGCTTTGGAAAATGAAAGTGATGGCTTGATTCGGGAAATTTTGGCTTTAAGTTAAACAACATAAAAAGATGAATATTGAAACTTTGCAGTTTATTGCTGACATAAAACAAAAAGTCAGAGAAGCACAATATGAAGCTCTGAAAGCAGTAAACGTACATTTGATAAATTTATATTGGGAATTAGGCAAATCAATTGCTGAAAAACAAGAGATTGGTTGGGGTAAAAGTATTGTACAAACTTTGGCAAAAGAGTTACAAAATGAATTTCCGAATACAAGCGGATTTTCTACCACCAACTTGTGGTATATGGTTCAGTTTTATAACGAATATCATGCTGACTTAAATCTCCAACCACTGGTTGGAGAAATTAGCTGGACAAAGCATCTTGTAATATTATCTAAATGTAAGGATAGCCAAGAACGCTTATTTTATACCGTAGCCACCAAGAAATTTGGTTGGACAAAAGATGTTTTAATTCATCAAGTAGAAAATAAAACGTTTGAGAAGTATTTACTTAATCAAACCAACTTTGATGAAGTATTGCCCGAAAAATTACAAAATCAAGCGTATTTAGCGGTGAAAGACCATTATAATTTTGGTTTTCTGGAAATGCAAAACGAGCATAGCGAATACGAACTTGAACAGGCTCTGATAAAAAACATCAAAGATTTCCTTTTAGAAATTGGTCCTGATTTTAGTTTTATTGGCAATCAATATAAAATTTATGTGGGTGAAAAAGAATATAAAATTGACCTTTTACTTTTTCATCGTAAACTCCAAAGCCTGATTGCGATTGATTTGAAAATTGGCGAATTTGAACCTGAACATAAGGGTAAAATGGAGTTTTATTTAGCGGTACTAAACGATACTATTAAACTACCCCACGAAAACCCTGCGATTGGGATTATTATCTGTAAAAATAAAAATAGAACTGTGGTGGAATACGCCCTAAAAACTGCCATAATGCCCATTGGAGTTGCCACTTACACTACGACAGAACAGCTTCCAGAGGCGTATAAAGCACTTTTACCAGCAACAGAAGAAATTTTTGAAAAAATCCAAAAAATATTGGGTGAGTATTAATCTAAAAACTCAATTGCGAACGCACTGCATTCGTAATTGAAACCGAACTACAAAAATATCCATAACATGAATTTTGAACAACTCATAAATACTATTGAATCCACGCACCTTCAATTGTCGTCTTAGACGGTTAAGCAGGTGAATTATTTACAGACTAAATAAGCCAAAACAGTTTAGAATTGGTCAGACAACGTCTGACCAATTCTAAATATAAAATGAGAA
>JANPIG010000077.1:0-1317 GCA_031424875.1 Cytophagales bacterium | reverse complement strand
AGATGCTAAATCTGATAAAGGCTCAATTTGTATTGGTGAATCAATCACATTAAGTGCAAGTTGTGCAGCAGGTCAAGAAGCGAAATGGTATAACGAAGCAGGTGTAAACTTTACGACATTAAGTTTTGCTCCATCGCCAGTAGGAACGTATAATTATTTTGTAGGATGTAAATCAATAGCAACAAGTTGCGAAACAGCAGCCGATAAGAGAGCGAAAGTAACGGTAATTGTAAACTCAATTCCAACTGCACCAACAGATGCTAAGTCTGATAAAGGAGCAATTTGTTTAGGAGAATTTATTACATTGAGTGCATCATGTGGTGCAGGAGAAGAAGCTAAATGGTACGATGCCGCAGGAGTAGCTTTAACGAGCTTGAACCTTGCCCCATCGCCAATTGGAACTTATAATTACTATGTAGGATGTAGAAATACCTTCACAGGTTGTGAAACACCAGGAAACAAACGAGCAACCGTAACGGTAATTGTGAACTACGTGCCAGTTGCTCCAACGAGTGCTAACGTACAAGGTGCTGCAAGATGTGATGTAGGAGTAGTTACTTTGAAAGCAATGTGTTTAGCAGGAGAAATGCCACAGTGGTATAGTTCAGCAGGTGTATTTGCTACTTCGGGAACATCTTACTCACCAAACTTGACAGCAGTAGGAGCAACCACCTTTAAAGTAGGTTGTAAGAATATAGCATCAGGTTGTGAAACCCCAGCAACAGGTCGTATCTCAGTAATTGGAACAGTTAATCCATTGATTGATGCACCAACGGCTGCGAATGTAACAACAGGAGCAATTTGTGATGGTGGAATCATTGAATTGACAGCCACTTGTTCAGCAGGTCAAACGCCACAATGGTATGGTAATAATACTGGAAGTGTCGTATTATATGCAGGTGTAACATATTTGCCAAGCATCAATACAACCACTACTTTCTATGTAGCTTGTAAAGATGATAATACAGGATGCGAAACATTGCCAGCAAATCGTCGCCCAGTAGTTGGAACGGTTATTAAGAATGTAACGAATGGAGGAAAGATTGCAGCAAGTCAAGCAAACTGTGGGCCATTTAAGCCAGCACCATTTACAAGTGTAGCTGATGCCTCAGGTGGAAGCACAGCACCAGAATATATTTGGTTAAGACACAAAATGACTTCGCCAACTGATACGCTGTTTACGGGAGATACTGACCCAGCAAGTTGGCCTACTATTTCTGGAGCCACGGGAGCTACTTATGCAGTACCAAGCGTTTTAAATGATTCGTACTTATACATTCGTTGTGCCAGAGCTTCTGGACCATTCCAACCAGGACC
>JANPIG010000076.1:0-2290 GCA_031424875.1 Cytophagales bacterium | reverse complement strand
GCCGATTCTCCCGTGCCATGCCCACTTTCATCAGTAAGCGGATTTGCTGCACTTGGACCCAAAATGGGAGGCATGGCTTTATAGCCCCGTTGTGAAAAAAAAGGGTGTTTATACCAACCAGAATCCACCATTGCTACATTTATGCCTTTGCCAGTAACTCCCATGCGATGAGCTCTATCGGCATTTAATCCCAAAGAAACCCCTGCTGGAACATCCAAATGCCAATAAGTTTTCGTGGGAGCAAAAGCCGTGGGAAACGACATAAAATATACAGGGTCATTGATGGCAACTCCTTCTAAACAATCTGCAAAATCAGTTTTGCTGGTGTCAATTAATCCAGCCAGTGGTGTTTCAGGACATTCTATGAAAGTGGCAGTATCTTGCTCACCCATCTCTTTAATTACTGGACGTTCTTCGGCTACAATTTTTGTCTTGAAAGCCTTTTCGTAGGTTTCGGGTGGAGCAGCAATGGAAATTCCGATGGGGTTTACTGCCAAAATCTGAAAACCTGCCGCTTGTAATTTTTTAACGGCAATTTGGGTTAAATAATCATTGCCGTAAAAAGCCCCAACATTCTGGCTGGTAATATAGCCACGATGCTGAAAAACAGATACACCCCCGATTGAATGTACTGAAGCCGTTGCCAAAACCAACGGTGGAAGCACGGGCGTTGCCGTGTCTTTTAACTTAGTTTTACTCATAGCTGATAAAAAGTTTAAATGGTAAATTCTGAATTAGGCATCTAAATAAATCATTTAATCTTTATGTCAGTTTTATTATTTACTTAACGGTAAGGCATAAGCGTTATATTTATTTTTCGGTAATTTAGAGAGCCGTATTTCCTTATATTGGATAATAGTAAAGGCAAAAAATGAGTTTATGAAATTTTGTCATTTTTAAACTGTGATAAGAACATGAAAAAATTCCACAAAAAAAGCGGAGCAAAATCTAAAAGATTAAGCTCCGCTTTTTGTATTTAATAATCATTCTTACACCTCCAACTTCTCTAAATCCACTACTAAATCATCTCCACAAACTACTCCATAATCAAAGCCTTCAAAGTTGCTTAATGGTTTTACTTCTTCTAATAATTTACCTGTAAAATGTAGGGAAATAACTTCGGCATTTTTGCGGGTTTGTATGATGAGTGGGTGTACGGGACTGGCGATTAATTTGATAATATCTTCGGCAAATTCCTTAAACATCATGTTCAAGGGAATTTGATTTATTCCCTTTCCGTCTATAAAAACGGGTATCGGTAAATATTCCGTTGAAGCCGCTAACTTACTGTAAACCTTACGGGCTTTTATGAAGCTATTTTCTTGATTATCAGGAGTATATCCTCCAAAAGCTACGGCTACTCGTTTGCGAGAGGGCATTTCTTCTAAGCGTTTAGCAATGGCTAAATCCAGTTTGTCCAATAGTTTTTGGAACTTAAAAGTATTCTTGCCAACCCTAATTCTTTCACGGATGGACTGGCGAATAAAGTAGGTGATGGCATCACTAACGTTCATCCCAATTTCAGCCATTTGCTTAAAAATTAATGACGTTGGCGACATTCCTGGAATAGTGTTTGGGTCGTGCAGAATCACTCGTCCGTCGGGCGTGAGGAAGCCATCTATTCGAGTGCAAACCCCAAATTTTAGGCTATCAAAAGTCTTTTTGACATCGTGCTGAATCTTCTGATTGTTCTCCAATGAAGTGTCCACAGGAATCTTTTTGCGGGTGGCATTTGACTGATATTTTGCCTTGAAATCAAAGACTTCAACGGCCGCAATAATCTCGGTAGGAGGGAGGGCAACGGATTCGCCTTCGGGGGTTTGGATAACGCCACAACTAAATTCTTGCCCTTTCACAAAGCCTTCAATTAACACGGCATCTTCGGAATTTAGGGAGGTAAGAGTAGCTGAAATCCCCTCTGTTGAAACATTAAACTGACCCACAAGGGGAGCTTTTACAAAAAACTCTTCTAATTTTTGGAGTAAATCTGCTGGATGGTAAACTACTTCACCATTCAAGGCTACTGGCAATCCTATTCCTTCGTCAAGGTTTGCCATGCGTTGCACGAATTCATGTTTATCAGTGCTATTCCACTCATTTTCAGATACTTCTCTAATGAAAAGACATTGTTTGACGGCTTTTTCAAAGTCTTCAACCGAATCTTTTTTCACAAAAGCTACGCCAATGGACGAACCCTGATGGGGCGCTTTTACCACAAATGGTAAGCCTACTTTTTCCTTGATTTCTTCAAAAACTTTCGCTGAATCGTTGGCTTCAAAATAGGCACGGC
>JANPIG010000075.1:0-1644 GCA_031424875.1 Cytophagales bacterium | reverse complement strand
TGGCAAACAATCTATGGGCTTTTACCGTAGATTCTGATGATCCAAACGTTACTAAAAAATTAGAAGATGCCATGCTGACGGGTAAAAGATTACGTTTGCATTATGAACAAAGATATTTGAAATTCTTCTGGATGGGCGATACTGAATATTTTGTTACTCGGGTAGATGAAGCACCATAGTTGAGGAGAAAGGGAAGAAAGGAGGAATGGAATAAGGGAAATAAGCAGATAATATAAAGGAGGAAAGGAGATAGGATTGAGAGTATTCTCTGCCTGTCTCCTTTCCTTCTTTTTTACAGTCTCCTGAAAATTTCCTGTCTGCCTTCCTCCTTTTTTCCTATCTCCTGAAAATTTACTTGCTCAAAATTCCTGAAATTCTTAACAAATCTTGATTGATTTCTTTCTTTTTGGTAATGGTATCATGAAATGGTGTATAAACTAATTGGTCGTTTACAATACCTGCCATTTCGTTCTTATGTCCTGTTAAAAGTCCTTCTATTGCTCCTAAACCCAATCTACTGGCTAAAATTCTGTCATAAGCACTTGGACTTCCTCCCCGCTGAATGTGTCCTAAATTGGTAACTCTAATATCTACAGGAACATCAATCGTCTGTTTAATTTTTTCGGCAATATTAGCGGCATGTCCTTCTTCATCTCCCTCGGCAACTACCACAATTGATGAAGATTTCTTTTTTTCAAAACCCGCTTTCAAAGTTCTCACAACATCATCAACGGTTTGTCTTTCTTCAGGAATTAAAATAGATTCAGCCCCACCCGAAATACCAGATTGTACGGCAATATAACCCGAATCACGCCCCATCACTTCAATAAAAAAGATTCTATCATGAGAGTCTGCCGTATCTCTAATCTTGTCAATAGCATCCAAAGCCGTGTTTACGGCTGTATCATAGCCAATCGTATTGTCAGTTCCGAAGAGATCATTATCAATCGTGCCTGGAGCGCCAACGGTTGGAATTTGAAATTCGTTATAGAAAATCTCTGCTCCTGTGAATGTTCCGTTACCGCCAATGGCAACTAAACCTTCAATTCCATGAGATTTTAATTGATCATAAGCCTTTTTACGTCCTTCGGCAGTCATAAATTCCTTACTTCGTGCTGATTTCAAAATTGTGCCACCCCTTTGAATAATATTACTTACAGACTGTGAATTTAGCGGAATAATATCCCCTTTAATCATGCCATTGTATCCTCTGATAATTCCAAAAACCTCTACTCCGTGATGTAGGCCGCCTCTAACTACTGCTCTAATACAAGCGTTCATGCCTGGTGCGTCTCCGCCTGAAGTAAATACTGCAATTCTTTTCATTTGATTTAGTGTTTCCCAATAAAGGGTTTATTTTGTCAAAAATAGTTGATTTGAGCCAAATAGGACCTAGTATTTAAATGTTAGATATTAGTTAAACAAACAATAACCTATTAGTTATTTACGAAATTACTAAAGCCTAACTATTAAATCATAATACCTAATTAGCCAAATAATATTTGTCTTTTTAGTCTTTAAAGCAAATAATTAAAACTTATTTTATTTTTTAACCAATTTAACTGTGGTTTATAAAGACTTAAAATTAATGCTTGATAAGGTTTGCAAATTTATTGTTTAAAAGTGATGTTTTTAATGATTTTA
>JANPIG010000074.1:0-4605 GCA_031424875.1 Cytophagales bacterium | reverse complement strand
AGGAATTATAGGTTCATACAAGCATGAGTCATTATCTAATCATAGCTTAATTTATACTACTTTTCTATAATTCTTTTATTTTGACCGATGGCCTTTGCTAAATATTCGACAGGTCAGTAAGGTACCTAAATTAGCCTAATTGTCGAGTGCTATTGCTTGATTGTCTAAAAATCAAAATTAATATAAATTTTAAATTTTACTTTGTATCATCAATTTAATAAACCTGTCAGATTCTAAATATTTTAATTACACAAGCATACAATAATGAAAAAGATATTACTATTATCAAGTGTTTTTAGTCTCATTGTTTTCAATACTATCGCTCAATTCCCGATGGGTGGCGGTGGTTTTGGCGGTGGAGGAAGCCGTAGAAATGAGCAAATGCAGATGCCCGGTACGGGGCAAAATGGACCAAAAGGTTCAGCAAAAATAACGGGTTACGTTATTGACTCTGCTGCTACAAAAGCCGTTGAATTTGCCAGTATTGCTCTTACATCTACAGAAACTAAAAAAATTGTGGATGGAGCAATTTGTGATGACAAAGGAAAATTTAGTCTCACAAAAATACCCACGGGCGAATATACTTTGTCAATTTCTTTCATGGGCTATAAATCTGCTAAAGTGGATGTAAAAATTGTCAATAAAAATGATGAAATTGATTTGGGGGTGATAAAATTGGCTCAAAGTACTCAATTATTGAATGAAGTAACCGTAGAAGGACAACGCTCATTGATAGAAGATAAAGTAGATAGAATGGTTTATAATGCCGAGAAAGACGTAACAAATAAAGGAGGAGATGGAGCCGATGTGCTAAGAAAAGTGCCCTCATTATCTGTTGATTTAGATGGTAATGTTTCCTTGCGTGGGAGCTCGAGTGTGAAGGTTTTGATCAATAATAAACCCTCTACTATCATGGCAAGTAATGTGGCAGATGCTTTGAGACAAATTCCTGCCGATATGATTAAATCCGTTGAGGTAATTACTTCACCCTCAGCTAAATACGATGCCGAAGGGTCTTCTGGAATTATCAATATTATTACTAAAAAGAATACTTTGCAAGGCCTAACTCTCAACTTTGATAGTAGTGTTGGTATTCGTGGAGGCAATTTGGGATTGAACGGAAATCTTAGAAGAGGCAATATGGGTTTCTCATTGGGTGGTTTTGCCAGAGCAAATTATAACATTAACGGACGCTTTGATAATACTCAAATTACTACTGCAAATGATGGCAGTAAAACAACCAATGTTCAGGGAGCAGAAACTCGTAATAATGGACTTTTTGGCAATTATCAATTAGGTTGGGACTGGGATATTTCTAAAACAAGTTCAATTTCTGCCATGGTAAAATTGGGAGCCAGAAATCAAACAAGTTACCAAGATGGACTTTTTACACAAATTTTTAGAGGTACTGATGTTTTACAATCGCCTTTTACAAAGTCTCTCCGTGATGTAACTTCCTTAGACAATTCTAATAACGTAGATGCCAATATTGATTACACTAAAACTTTCAAAAAACCTCAACAAGAACTTACCTTATCTGGTCAATTTAGTAGAAACACTCGTACAAACGAATTTACAAATACCATCTTTAATTTGCCAGATTCATTAGTAAGAAGAGGCTTAAACCAGATTACGAATATTAATCCAAGTTTTAACCAAGAATCAACTTTACAGATTGATTATCAAACTCCAATTGGAAATACTCAGATGATAGAATTTGGAGGAAAAGGAATTTTTAGAAAGGTAAGTTCTACTTTTAACCAAATTGGCAATAATGGGTCATTGGATTATAACCAAAACATTGGAGCTTCTTATTTTTCATATTCACTTACAACCAAGAAGAAATACAGTTTGAAAGTGGGCGGACGTTATGAATATACCACGATTGATGCTACTCAAACAAAAGAGGCTTCCTCATCAGACATCAACATTCCCTCTTATGGTGTGTTTGTACCCAGTATTAATTTATCAAAAAGTTTGAAGGGCGGAACAACCTTGAAGTTGGCTTATAATAGACGTATTCAGAGACCATCATTACAGTTTTTGAATCCTAATACCAACGCTTCGAATCCAACAAATGTAACTCAAGGAAATCCATCTCTGAATCCAGAATATACTAATAATTACGAGTTTACGGTCAATACGTTTTTCAAAAATACTTTCTTGACAACGGCACTTTTTATACGTAACACAACGGGTTCAATCCAGAGTGTACGTAACCCCACTACTAATGCTGCGGGTAATCCGATAATTTTGACAACTTACGAAAACATTGGAAACGAAGATGCTTATGGAATGAATTTGTTTGGTAACGTTAACATTTCCAACAAGTTGCAGTTGGGTGGTGGTACTGATTTTTACTATGCTGTGTTAAATAATAATAATCCTGATCCAAAATTAAAAGCATCAAATGAAGGGTGGGTAGCATCATTTAGATTATTTGGTAGTTATAACTTGACCAAAGGCTGGGGAATCCAAAGCTTTGCTTTTTATAGAGGAAACCAAGTGCAATTACAAGGAAATCAGGGTGGAATGGGAATTTATAGCTTAGGTTTGAAAAAGGATTTCTTAAACAAAAAAGGAAGCATCGGTTTTGGAGCAGAGAACTTTTTTACCCCCAATGGATTCACTATTAAAAGTAACGTAGATTCGCCCACTATCAGCCAAGTTAGTGTTAATACTTTGCGTAATATGAACTTTAAAGTAACGTTTAGTTACCGCATTGGAAAGATGACTTTTGTGGATGCCAAAAAGAAGAAAAAGTCGGTTAACAATGATGATATGAAAGATGGTGGCGATGGTGGCGGTGGTCAGCAAGCAGCCCCAGCAGCAGCTCCTGCCGGAGGTGGTCGTCCGAGAAATTAAGAATTATAGAACAGAGATTAAATTAAAGAGTACAGAAAAGCCCTGCAATTTTTTAGATTGTAGGGCTTTTTTGGTGAATATGTAGCACGTGAGTGTATCCCGTGAAGCCCACGAACAGATTGGACTTGAGAATATTGGCATGGTACGGTTTGAGTAGGGATTGAGTGCAGACCGTGCCATGCCTGAATAGCTTTCAGTCAAATAAATCCGCCATCCGAAATCATAAATCCAAAATCCTTTAAGAGTATTTTCAAACAAAAAATCGCTTATTCCTTTACAATAAAATCTATTTTATAGTAAATTCGTTAAGCTAAAAACCGTTCACCTTTAATCGTGTACCGTTCACCGTAAAGCAATGAATATCAATAAATTAATCTTATATACATCCGCAATTGCTGTGAGTGGCTTTACCTTGTTTTCCATCATGGGACATAGTAATGAGGTGGATTATAGTACACAGGTGAAACCCATTCTCAACAAGCACTGTATTACCTGTCATGGCGGGGTGAAAAAGCAGGGAGGATTCAGTGTTTTGTTCCGTGAAGAGGCTTTGGGAAAAACCAAATCGGGTATTCACGCCATCATTCCAGGTGATGCTAAACACTCTGATTTCATCACCCGATTGACCCACAAAGACCCCGAAGAACGGATGCCCTATCAGGCTGAACCTTTGAAAAAAGAAGAGATAGAACTCTTAACCAAATGGGTTGATCAAGGGGCAAAATGGGGTGAACATTGGGCTTTTACCACGCCCGAATTACCAAGCGTTCCGAACAAAAATATGTTTGCAGGCATATTCACTGGGCTTTTTGGCGAACGGTGGGAACGAAATGATATTGATTATTTTGTATCGGAAAAATTGGAAGACGAAGGGCTTGAACATTCCAAACAGGCTGATAAATCTATCCTCTTACGGAGAGTATGCTTGGATCTGACTGGACTGCCTCCAACTGAGAAACAAATGTCTGATTTCATGAATGATGAGTCGGAAAAAGCTTATGAAAAGTTGGTAAATAGTCTATTAAAATCTCCTCAATACGGTGAACGTTGGGCAGGGATGTGGTTGGATTTAGCCAGATATTCAGATACCAAAGGTTACGAAAGAGACGACCGCCGAAGTATCTGGAAATACCGTGATTATGTCATTGATGCCTTTAATCAGGATATGCCTTATAACCAGTTTATCAAAGAACAATTAGCCGGAGATTTATTGCCCAATCCGACTGATAACCAATTAATTGCCACAGGTTTTCACCGCAACACAATGACTAATGATGAAGGAGGAACGGACAATGAAGAGTTCAGAACTGCCGCCGTTCTCGACCGTGTAAATACTACTTGGGAGACCCTACAAGGCACCACTTTTGGTTGTATTCAATGCCATAGCCATCCCTATGACCCTTTCAGACATGAAGATTATTACAAATACATGGCATTTTTCAATAATACTCGTGATGAAGATACCTACGATGATTATCCCCATTTGAGATTGTATAAGGACCAAGATGCACAGAAAGTTGTCTCTATAAAAACGTGGATTCAGCAAAATTCAAATGCTCAAAAAGCCAATGAATATAATAAATTTTTGAAGACTTGGCAACCTATTTATAATTCACTCACTTGTGATGAATTTGTGAAAGCTGAACTTTCAGATACTAAGTTTTTGGGGATTCAAAATGGTGGTTCAGCACGACTAAAAAATGTGAATTTGAACGGTAAAACACAGTTGTTGGTACGCTT
>JANPIG010000073.1:0-1972 GCA_031424875.1 Cytophagales bacterium | reverse complement strand
TAGAAAATTTTATCATAAAGTGGATTATTTTCAATCAATAATTTACACCATCGCCCAGCCACAAGATGAATTTCAACATGAGGATATTTTTTTTTTAAAACATTAATCATATAGCCCATTATAAGCATATCCCCTAAATGGCCGTAGTTAAACAATAAAATTTTTTGGGGAACAACGTAAGTTTGCGCTTGTTTTGAACCAAAAATATTAACAATCGTGTCAACAAAAAAATCAATTATAATAAATCTCAACTTCGCAGGTCTATTTCCACAATACTTTCTTTTCTTCATAACTTATCTCATTCTTTATTACATCCCACACCTCTTCATAGCCCAATTCAGAACATGGCTGCCCCTTTTTTACAATAAAAGTAGCATTAGATTTGTCTTGATAGCTACCCGAATATGGCATATAATCTTCAAAATCTCCTAATTTTCCAAATAATAAAATTCCATAAGTTCCAACGGCATTGGCAAAATGAGCCGGTCCACTATCAATGCCAATGAAATAGGTTGCCCTTTTTATCACTTCAGCAGTTTCTAAAAGTGATAATTTACCACAGAAATTATGATACTGTGAATGATAAATATTTAATGTACTCTTTAATCCAATTTCAATAACGTGATAATCAAACTCACTCAAAAGGTCAGAAACTAATTTTTCCCAGTAGTAAATTTGCCAATCTTTGGGTGAATAATTTGAATGACAATGTATAACAATAAGCCTGTTTGGTAAACTTAATTGATTGACAGAATTTTCTACATGTTGTGGAATATAAATTTTAGGAGCATCATTAACCGTTGGCAATCCACTAACTTTGGCAAATACGTCTAAAATATTCCCATAATCAAAATAATTATTGGTAAGGATATTTTTTGAAATTGCGATAGGGTTTTGCAGCGTTTTTTGTAAATAAAGATACCGCCTTAATCCCGAAAGATGACAATTCAAGAAAATATCAAAAGTGTTTAATTGATTTAAAAGTATAGAATAAAATACACTATACTCCTCAATTACCGCATCAACATAGGGATTAAAATCTAATAATTCACGGTAAGGTTTCCGAACAATCCAATAGACTTTTGAATTAGGGTATAGTTTTTTTATTTCCTCAGACAAAGGTTCGCAGGCAACAATATCACCAAAGTGTTCAGCCAATAAAACGCCAATAAATTGTGTTTTGGGATTAAATATTCTATGTATTTTAATACCGATAATTGTTTTTAACCAACGTAAAGTTGAAACCATAACATTGGTATATTTACGATATCTGTATTTCCATATTTCTACAAAGCGCTTAGGTGTCATAAGTATAAGTAGATTTCATTAGTGTTAGTATTGAGTTTAAGCAACAAATTCGAGTATTTTTCTAAAAGGTGATTGTAAAGCTTTACGGATTCTTTTATATTTTTTCACTTTCGGTGGTTTAATATAGAAACATTCAAATTGGCTATAATAATCGTTAAAATTGTCTCTTAACTGTTTGGCATAATATTGAAAAAGTGGTATAATATCTGGCCTATTTTCAAAACTTGAACGATTCTGATATTTTGAAACTTCATCTGGTTTATTAATGCCATATCCACTAAAATGGAAGAAAATTAAAGGTACATCATTGATGAAATATTTATCATTTTTTTGGTTAACTTTTCGTTCATGCAAATTCCAATACGCTACATTATATCCTGCATATTTTTCTACCATGACAATATCACGAAAGAATATTGGTACTAAGACTATCCAATGTTGATCTACAAAAAGTCCGTGACATAAGTCTATTCGACAATCCTCTTTGAGCCGTTCCATCCACCAATCTACCATTTTATAGCTTTGCTCATGCCTACTAATGGCAATAAATCCCAAATTATAAAGTCCAGTATTAAGGTGATCAATCTCTCGAGTATCAAATTTATCATTAATGGGTGATGTAATATGCGGTGTAACAATGATATGTTTTTCAACCAAATTATCA
>JANPIG010000072.1:0-3303 GCA_031424875.1 Cytophagales bacterium | reverse complement strand
TATCCATTTTCATCTTTGAATGGTCTTCCTGATCCATTTTCATCTTTGAATGGTCTTCCTGATCCATTTTCATCTTTGAATGGTCTTCCTGATCCATTTTCATCTTTGAATGGTCTTCCTGATCCATTTTCATCTTTGAATGGTCTTCCATTTTCATATTTGAGTGGTCTTCCTTATCCATTTTCATGTCGCCATGATTCATTTTTGCATGATTACTGGCACTCATAGTATTATCTTTCGTGGCAACTCGTTCTGGTTTCAACACTCTTGCGTATCTACAACATTCATCCAACTTTGCATAAGCATCATCGGGTGCTAAGAATTGTTCGCTATCATAACCAGCTAAGGCAATTCTTTTTAAGATTTCGTTTTGATTGGTCTTTAGAGAATCATAAGTCAGTGTGGCCATTTTGGTATTTTTATCCCAAATTACGTTGGCAACTTTCTTCATATTTCCTGCTTTTTCGATGTTGGTTTTACACATCTCACAGTTTCCGAAGATTTTTACGGATTCAATCTTTAAATTTTGTTTTTGAGCGTAAGACGCTGATAATGATAGCAATACACAGATTGCCATCAATACTTTTGATATTGAGTTCATGATATTTTGTTAGTAAAATTTAAAATAATTATTTGATAACAAAATGTTACCAATTGGACGTAATTGTACCTTTTAAGGCAATATTAACAACCTATTTTAGGCGGAAGCCATAGAGAAAGATAAACAGATTGTCGATTTTCATCAAGGAAATGCCAATCGGTTACATAGGTAAAAATAATGGATTTTGGTAGGGTAATATAAATAAGATTTGATAAAGCAACTTGACCTGAAATAGGGCAATTACAGTCAGAATCGCCACATTCTCCTCCACAATCATGTTTTTTGGAATCTTTTTCGTGGTGCTTTTTAAGAGAAATACAATAACTTTTTTTCTCAGCTTTGATTTCCCTCTTACAACATTCTTTATTTCCTCCACAAGCTACAGCATTAACGCTAGGCATCAGGAAGAAACCAAGTAGTAGGATGAATAATATGGGGATTTTTCTGTTCATTTAGTTTTAAAAACGAATACTAAGCGAAATTAGTTGCAGAACTAATTGAAATTTTGTTCAGATTTCAATCCTAACACTATACTGTAATGATGAAAGAAATAATATGCCTCCTACTAACAAAGTGGTCTTGAATAGCACCTCATTCTTTACCTTTTACTCATTCATCTACGTTTTATTTGCTTCCTTAAAAAGTAGAGTCCATATTTGAACTATGCTATCTTGCATATTAACCCAAATAATAATATAAATCAATGAATCAGCTTCCGCCAGTTGCTAAGCAAATGTATGGGGTAATGTCCCGTGCAAAGTCCATGGGCGTGCTCCAAGGACACTTTTCCGATGAACAGTTAAACGGAAAAACTATCACCCTCAATAGTCGAGAATTACTACACTTCGCCAGTTGTAGTTATCTGGGTCTCGAATTAGACCAACGTTTAAAAACTGCCTCCTGTGATGCCGTTGAACGTTACGGAATTCAATTCTCCTCCTCCCGTACGTATTTGGAATCTAATCTGTATGAAATTCTGGAGGAAAAGTGTCAGCAAATCTTCCAAAAACCCGTCTTAATTGCTCCCACAACCAGCTTAGGACATATTTCCTGGATCCCGGCTGCAGTCACCAAAAACGATGCTATCATCCTCGACCATCAAGTACATCGCAGCGTTCAGAATGCCAGTATGATGGCAAAAGCCGCTGGATCACATGTTGAGCTGGTTCGCCACAATCGGATGGATCTATTGGAAGAAAAAATTATTGAATTGTCTAAAAAACATCAAAAAGTGTGGTACATGGCAGATGGTGTTTATTCTATGTTTGGCGACACTGCCCCTATGCAACAACTTTATGATTTGATGGATAAATACGAACAATTTTATCTCTATCTGGACGATGCCCATGGCATGAGTTGGGCGGGAGAAAATGGAAAAGGTTTTGCCCTCAGTCAGGTCAATTATTTTCACCCAAAAATGTGTTTGATTACATCTTTTGCCAAAGGTTTTGGCGCAAATGGTGCAGCAATGATTTTTGCGGATGAAATGCAAAAAATGATGATGCGAAATATGGGTTCGACCCTCATTTTTTCTGGCCCGGTGCCACCCATGATTTTAGCGGCTGCCATTGCTTCAGCAGACATTCATTTGAGTAGCGAGATTTATGTTCGTCAAGAACGATTACAAGAATTGATACAACATTTTTTACAGCAAGCCTCTGCCTTGAATTTGCCTCTGGTTGGTCAAGACCTTACTCCTATTTGTTATCTTGCTACAGGAGCTGACCCTATCAACATTACTGATTTAGCTTTTGAACTCCAACAGGACGGTTTTTTTGTCAATGTATCTTCATATCCCAGTGTTCCCATCAAAAATTCGGGTATCAGAATTACCCTTAATATCAATCATACCGAAGAGACAATCAGTCGTTTATTGACCGCCTTCCAACAGCGAATGAACCAGCGAGAAATGGTTACGGAGGAAATTATGAAGGCCTTTGGTGGTAAAGAAACAGTGGAAGTATAAATTACAGTTATCAGGATAAAAATTTAGCATTTGCTTTAATTTTTATCCTGATTTTTTATGCATATACTTGAAGGTAGCACGATTTTTTATTTATCTTTGGTTAAAAGCAATTCGATGTTCGTAATTCGTATTTTGATGTTTGACTAAAGTATTTAACGTCTTACATCAACATTAAGAATCCCGAAAGAAACATAGCCTGAACGAACATCGAACCGAACATCGAAAAATGAGTAAACACATCCAAAAAACTACCAACCAAGTCAAAGATTTTGTCCTCAGTACCTACTTTGGCGATGGACTTAGAATAACTTTTGGGGCTATGTTACCAAGTTTGGTTTTAGCTCAATTTGGTTTGCTCAAGATTGGTATAACGGTTTCGCTTGGAGCTTTATGTGCCAGCATTGCCGATACGCCTGGGCCAATAGTTCACAGGAGAAATGCCATGTTTTATACCATCTTTATTGTGTCTTTAGTTTCTTTGTTGACCAGTCTCTGCAATTTTTCAGTATATCTTATGGGGCTACTCATATTGGGGCTAACGTTTATATTCTCAATGTTTTATGTTTATGGAAACAGGGCGGCTTCTATTGGAGTAGCGGCTTTATTAGTCATGACTTTGGGTATTGGTGACATTCGCCCCTTGAATGAAATGTTGTGGTATGCCCTCTATATTTTCTTAGGAGGTTGTTGGTACACTGCTCTTAGTTTGTCGCTTTACAGGATTATGCCTTATCGT
>JANPIG010000071.1:0-6840 GCA_031424875.1 Cytophagales bacterium | reverse complement strand
TATTATTACTACTATTATTATTGTTTCCACCAGTAGTATTACCACCTGTAGTAGTAGCTGGCTTTCTATTTGGGTCATTAGTAGTAGGAGTTGTCGAACCATCCTTTTTCGGACGTGGAGCTCCACGTTCATTACGGATTTCGCTTTCTGTTACTTTTGCACCACCTGGTTTGTCAATACGTTTTCTCTTCTTCTTATTTCTTGAGTTTCCTCCTCCACGTGGGGTTTCTACTGGCAATTCAATTTTACCTAAAACTTTTAATCCTCGCAATTGCTCACCTTTCGCTTCAATCAATTCAACTGATGAAGTATCGTCTGGAATAGCATCATTACGACCCAATTTCTGGGGTCTGTTATCTCCATTGCCACTATTTTGAGAATTTTGATTATTCCCACCACCTTGACCTTGCGGACGGTTTTGAGTATTTCCACCGTTTCCTCCTTGTCCCTGTGGTCTGGCTTGTAAACCCTGACCATTTCCAGCCTGTCCTTGTTGGGGACGGTTTTGGTTATTATTGCCCCCTTGACCTTGTGGACGATTTTGGTTATTATTACCACCCCCTTGACCTCCTTGATTTTGAGGCCTGTTCTGAGAATTCTGGTTATTATTACCACCCCCTTGACTTCCTTGATTTTGAGGTCTATTCTGAGAATTCTGGTTATTATTACCTCCCCCTTGGCCTCCTTGATTTTGAGGTCTATTTTGTGAATTCTGAGTATTATTTTGCTGAGGCTTTGGTTGTTCTACTACTTTTGGAACTTCAGCAACTACTGTTGGAGATGTAACCACTGCTGGCTTCTCAGTCGCTACAGGTGCTGGAACTACTACCGCTTTCGGAGCCTCTTCAACTTTGGGTGGAGCAACTGGCTCAACCGCTTTTGTTTGTTCAACTGCCACAGATTTCACTTCTTCTACTTTTGGAACTTCTACTTTTGGAGCTTCTACTTTCGAGACCTCTACTTTTGGAGTTTCTACTTGTACGGCCACTTCTTTGGGAGTTTCTATTTTTGGAGTTTCCACTTTGGGAACATCAACTCGGGGTTCTGGCTTAGGTTCAACTACGGGTGGTTTGGGGAGAATTACATTGCCTTTAGCATCCAATTCTACTTTACCAACTACTTTAAATTGTACCTCTGATTTTGCTGAAATCTTCTCGGGTTCAACAACTTTGGGGGCTTCAATGGGTTCAGCGGGTTTCGCAACTGGCTGATTTCTATTTGAATCTCTTGAATAGAGAGGGAGATAATCATCGTCCTGTCTTTTAGTAGGCACAAAATTATCTTCCACCGCAGCTTTAGGAGTAGGCGCTGCCGATGACGATTCTTGCAAAAGGTCACTGGCACCAAATTCCTTGGCTACGATTTTTAACTGTTCAAAGTTCAATTTGGCGTTAGGGTTGTTTTCGACCTTATGACCTTGAACAGATAGCTTTTGTACGATGGTTGAGGTACCTACGCCAATTTGCTTTGCCACAAGGCTCAAACGCATCATTTTATCTTCTGTCATGCTTGTTATTTGATACTTTTCTATAATAATGTTGAATTATGTGATGTAATGTTAGTTTATAAGTCTAAGGTTTATAAGTATTAAGTCTGTATTCTACTTATAAACTTATTTATACTAAACTTATAAACTAAATACTTTGAATGATAGAATAGCTTTGATGAGCAAGTGAGATTAGTGCTATGACTATTCTATCATTCTTTCACTTGTTCATTCTACATTATTCAAACTCCGAGCGCAGGATTGACAAAACCTCCAATACTGTCTCTTCTTCGAGTTCAGTACGTCTGATTAACTCTTCACTATCCAATGCCAGAACTTGCTTGGCGGTATCTAAACCGATTTTGTGTAATTCTGCAATTACCCAGTCCTCGATTTCATCCGAAAATTCTGATAAATCTACATCTTCGTCGTCTATTTCAGATTCTTTAATATCACGATAAACGTCCAATTCGTAACCTACCAACTTACCTGCTAATTTAATATTCTGTCCACCTTTACCAATTGCCAACGACACTTGATCTGGTTGTAAATACACCGCAATACGTTTTCTTTCATTATCAATTTTCATCGAACTCACTTTGGCAGGACTTAAAGCACGACCTACTAATAACTCTAAATTTGAGGTAAAGTTAATAACGTCAATATTTTCATTCTGTAATTCACGCACAATTCCGTGAATACGAGAACCCTTCATACCCACACACGCACCCACTGGATCAATGCGGTCGTCATAAGATTCTACGGCAACTTTAGCACGTTCACCTGGTTCACGAACAATCTTACGAATCATAATCTGACCATCGTAGATTTCAGGTATTTCTTGCTCAAACAAACGCTCTAAAAATACGGGCGAGGTTCTCGAAAGAATAATTTTGGGCGTGCCGTTGTTCATATCCACTTTATGGATAACTGCTTTCACGGGTTCGCCTTTCTTGAAACGGTCTTTCTGAATCATTTCCGACTTAGGAAGAGTCAATTCATTGCCTTCGCTGTCTGTGATGATTAATTCTTTTCCAATAATTTGATATACATCTCCCGAAACCATTTCACCTACCAAATCTTTATATTTATCAAATAGACCCTCTTTCTCTAAGTCTTTGATTTTCTGGATAAGTGTCTGGCGAGCTGTTTGAACAATTCTACGTCCAAAATCCTCTAATTTAATCAATTCCGCTACTTCTTCCCCAATTTCAAAATCGGGCTCGATTTTCTTAGCTTCTTCCAACGGAATTTTATCAAAATCCCAAATATCTTCTGAATTGTCGTCCACAATTTCACGGGTACGCCACATTTCTAAGTCGCCACTTTCTGGGTTAATGATTACGTCAAAGTTTTCATCTGTTCCGTATCTCTTACGAATCATCGTGCGGAAGACGTCTTCAAGCACCTGAATCATCGTAGGGCGATCAATGTTTTTTTCTTTTGCAAAATCCGCAAACGACGAAATTAATTCTGCACTATTCATCTTTCATAAGTTTCGATGATTTAATGAGTGAATGATAGAAGGATACAATGATAGAATGTAAAAACTGTAATACATTCACTCATTCACTCATTCACTCATTCACTCATTTACTCATTCTATTTAAACGATATTTGTACTTTGGCTTGTTGGATTGTTTCAAACGGAATTAGGGTGTCTGGCACAGGTTCAACAACTTTTTTGCTTCTGGTCTTTTTAGCTTCTTCTTTCAAAACGATTCCTTCATCAGTAACGTTCTCTAATGTTCCTACTTTCTCGCCGCCCTCTTTAAGATTTACTTTCAGATTTCTGCCAATGTTTTTAACATATTGACGTGTAAGCGTTAATGGCTGGTCTATTCCTGGCGATGATACTTCCAAATTGTACGCTCCTGTTATCAATTCGTTGGTTTCAACAAAATGGGCGAATCTACGACTTACAGAGGCACATTCTTCAATTTTGATTCCTTCGTCAGTATCTAACAAAATGGTAATATTTTGGCGAGTTTTGCCTTCCGTTGCTTTCACCTCAACGACAAAAATTCTATCGTCTTCTAAGTAAGGCTGAAGCAACTCTATTATCTTTTCTTTAGTCATTATTAAAAAAACAAAAAAGAGGGATTCACGACCCCTCTTTCTTTAAATTCTCCGCAAAATTAATTGATTTTGAATTAGAAAGCAAGTAATTTGAGAAATGTTATATTTGAAAATATCATATTAACCTCCGCAAATTCACCGTAGCTATTACCAGACCATTCCCTCTCTTTACTACTAAGTTCAAAGGTTTACCTTCACCTTTTTGAAAAAGTTTATAAATTTCGCTAATAGTGATGTCTTTGGAAGACTTATTGTTGATAAACATGACTCTGTCACCTTCCTGCAAACCTGCATCGTCGGCAGGAGAATCATTAATGATTTTGTCAATCATAAATTCGTGATAATCTGCTCCTTTGGCCATCAATTCAATGCCCGTCATATTATGTTCAAAGGGTTCTTTCATACGGCGATTGATGGGCTTCAGAACCATATATTGGTCTCTATAATTAAAGGTTACTTTAAATCTTCTTAAAAATTCACAGCCAATACTGCCTTGTCTATCCGCAAGGTTTGTATTACGCAATCTGTATGAATTGCTGTCTGGAAAAGAAGCAACTAAGTTTTTCATTTCAAATTTACCCACTTTCAACAAAGGAATTCTGCCTAAATTACCGTTAATGACTCCGTTGAGTCCACGACCTAACTGTGCTTTCAGAACCTTTTCGGGCAAGTGCATTCCATTGGTTTCCAAAGAGATAGCATGACCTGCCCCCGTATCTAAGATCACTTTAATAGGCGTACTTTGATTATTCTTCATCAATTCCATTACACTCAAATAAGGCTTGTTATCTTCAATGGTGATAGGGAAACGTTCACCTTTAGATGGTTTGTATTTATAATGTTCAGGGTTTTCGAGAATAATTTCGCCCATTGCAAAGTCTATAGTAACGGTAAATCTATTAAAAATATCGTAGCCGATAATACCGTGTACGGGCAAACCCACAAATTCGCTCAATTTGAGGTGGTCGTCTTGCAAAACCACCAAATTCTGGCGATAACCAATCATGTCACCAATTCGGATGGTATTATCAATTACAATTCCTGCCTCAATTTCTTCTCCTTCTCCCGCCCCTGCAATCTTCACCTTTCTAATAGATTTCATTTCTAATTTTTTGGCAACATTGGGATCAGTCAATAAAATTGAACTTACACCTGTATCTAAAATGAAGCGTAAAGTATCTGAATTATTGATTTTTACGGGTACTATGATTAAATTTGCTTGAAATTCAAACGGAATTCTTGTTATCCGCCGCTTTTTAATGAGTTGATATCCAAATTTTTCATCAGAAATTGCCTTCAATTTTACTCTTTGCTGTTGAAGTTTTTGTAATCTTTTTTCTTGCTGAAGATTATTAAAAATTTGAACGTCTGAAGGGTCAGTAATCTGACAATATCCTCCAAAAGGTAAGATAAAGCAAAATATTACCATTTGTAAAGTTCGGTTCATAATTTTTTTAAGAAGTTTATGTCTAAGATAGCATAAGTTTCAGAAAAAATCAAGTATTTTGTGTTGAATTTCAGATACTTAACCCTAAAAAAACATTAACCCATTAATCCCAAAATCATGAATATCCTTCTCCGTAAAATCAGTATAGTTTTTTCATTAGCCGTTTTAAGTAGTTCGTGTGTAAGTAATAAGCAATATGCTGATTTGATGAAAGACAAAGACCGTTTGGATGTAAATGTTGAGCGTTCACACAAGGAAATCAGGGAATTGAAAGAAGAGAAATCTACCTTGCAAGACCAAATCAAGGCTAAAAATGTGGAAATCACGAAGTTGGAGCAACAAGTGAATACGTTCAAACGTCAGAGTGAGGAGATTGGAGCAAAATTTAATATGCTGGACGACCAGATGAAAAAGATGAGTACTGATTTGGAAGCTAAAAAATCTGAAAGTGCCTCATTAATAGCAAATTACGAACAAAAAATTACGGAATTGCAATTGGCAAATGCGGCTTTGGATAGCCGTAGGATAAGGTCTGGACGCAAAACTGTGAAGGTTAGAAAAGCAAAAGTGGCTTTGCCAGCGGCTTTGAAGATTTAGGTTTTTTAGGAAAATAAATCGTTCTTTTTTACCAAAATGAGGTCGTTGATTTAAAATTCAACGACCTCATTTTATTTTTTTGAGTATTTATAAATTCTCTGTTTGTTTAACTGAATGTACAGTTGCGACACAGTCACTTAATCAAGTCCGTCCTGATTACAAATCGAGACGAGCGTGGTATTATTTTTTCATTATTTTCATCTTAACAATTTTATAAATATCCTTCGCAGTATATATTACATAGCATATAGATATTGCTTCAATGAAATATGAAAGAACTTCATATTCTTTAACGGATAAATTAAATTTATTTCCGAAAATCAAAAATATAAAACATATCAATAGGGGTAACTGTTTGACGATTTTTAATAAAAAAGCGAAACGTTTTTTTTCTTTTTCCACGTTTATATCTATTCATATGTTTTGCATTCGTGGTAATTGCTGTACTGACCAACTGGCGGCATCACAGCAAACTACTATTATTAAGCCGTTATATTTTTGATACTCAAGTACTTACTGTGAAAGTTTTTACTTTCGCATTTTGTCGAGTTGGACACTCGCTACGGAAGAAAATTACAAAAAATCCTCTTTTTCATTGCGGCAAATTCTTTACTACTACCTGACTATTTGAAATTCGACGAATGGTATATTGCGTAAAATCTTGGTTAGAATCCATGCCTACACCGTGAATGGTTTGTTCGGGAGTTTTGATATCTACTGCTTTATTAGAATAAATTTTCTTGGTATTGGGGTTCCAGAATAGTTCATCCGTTTCTAATACTTCATTCTTTACTTGGTTATTGATTTGTACCCTACCCATGATGCGGTAGAGGTTGGTAGCATGAATATAAACCGCTGAATCTCCTCTGAGTTTGGTAGTATTATTTCCGAATTTATCAAAAAAGAAAACCCGTACTTCTTTGGGATATTTTTTGTCTTCATTTGCCATCGTCAATTGGGCTTCAGTGGACATTTTCACCACTAATTTTGCCGAATCGGTATAAGCCATATTGATACCGTAAACTTCTGAGATAGGACCTGTGTACTCTTGTTTTTTAATATCCTTTTTGTCCTCCTCGCAAGCAGAGATGAGGAGACAGGAGAAAAGGAAGAAAAGGAGAAATGGATTTTTTCGACCCGTGGCTGGCTTGGTGGACACGGGGTTGCCCAGACCAGCCACGGATGAAACGCTTCCAAAAATCAATAGCGAGGGATTTAAATCCCTCGCTAT
>JANPIG010000070.1:0-3975 GCA_031424875.1 Cytophagales bacterium | reverse complement strand
TTTTTCAACAGGTACAGGACCTCGCTCAGTAACTATCGGTGATTATGATGGTGATAGGAAACCCGATTTAGCCATAGCTCATAGTGGTAATGTGATGTCTGTTTTACGGAATATTTCAACGAGTGGAAGTTTATCTTTTCTACTGAATTTTGCGACTGTAAACCAAGGAAATCCCGCCGCTTTATCCGCTCAAAACCTTAATTTACAACTATATTCATTCAACGACCAAGCCATAGCTTCCGATATTTATGCTACTTGCAACTGGGGAAATTATGCCTTACCAACGGGTATTTCGACGGGTCAAACCAATATTTGTCAAGGAGCAAATACGAATGTTTCCTTAACCGCAAACTGTCCGCCTAGCATCCTTACAACTTGGTATAATTCGCCAACCGATATTACCCCCATTGGTACGGGTAGCCCTTTTGTGCAATCGCCCACGGTGAATAGTAATTATTTTGTTTCCTGTAATTACGGAATTTATAATTATACAAGATTTCCTGCCAATTCTGTAAAGGTCAATCCAATTCCATCACCCCCGATTATCTCGTCGAGTGATCCTCTTACATTCTGCCAGCCAGGGTCAGTAACCTTAAATTCTTTTTTGGCAAATAACAATGCTTTGTCTTTTGTACGAGCAAGTAATCAATACGTTACCGTACCTCATAGTGCGAGTATCAATGTGGGGGCGAATTTTACGATGGAGGCATGGGTGAATTATTCGGGCCAAAATTCAACTATTATTGACAAAGGTAATTATGATTTTTTGTGGCAATTGAATCCAAATCTGAATAATTCAAAAATGGGTTTTTACACCAGAGGTACGGGTGCGTGGGTGTATTCGACAGGAACTATCCCCCAAAATGTTTGGACGCACGTAGCCATTACCCTGCAAGCTGGAACGCTTACTTTTTATATTAACGGATTAGCTTCGGGAACTGGTGCCATTACGTTTTCGCAAGATACACAACCGATGAATATTGGGAGACAGCAACCCACAGATTGTGCTTGTAGTCATTTCAACGGAACAATGGACGAGTTGAGGTTATGGAATTATGCCAGAACCCCAAGCCAAATTTTAGCCAATATGAGCTCCGTACCTGCAAATATTTACGGATTAGCCGCCTATTCTAAATTTGACGAAACCATAGGCACTACCATCACCGATGCCTCTGGAAATAATAATACAGGCACATTCGTGAATAGTCCAACTCGACAAATACCTTCAGCGATACCGTCAAATATAGTAAATTCACTTTGGACACCGAGTAATACAACTGCCCCAAGCATTACAGCCAGCACTTTTGGTACTTATACTGCCACCGTTACCAATGGCTTTGGTTGTACCAATTCGGCAAGTGTCGTTACCAGTTCTCTGTCACCCATGCCAACAGCACAAGCAAATGCTTACATATCAACGGGTGCAAATATCACGCTCTCCGCCACTGGGTGTTCGGGAGGCACAGGAACCTATACCTTGAAGTGGTATAAATCCTCTGATAATTCATTGGTAACGATGCTCGTTAGTCCAGCGATAACCACTAATTATTACGCAAAATGTGAACAGGCTTTAAATAGTGCTATTTGCCTTAGCCCCCTTCGGCAAATGTTACAGTGAATGTTGGAAATTACATCAATAGTATCATTTCGGGTAATTGGGAAAATACCAGCACTTGGATACCAAGTAGAGTACCTCTGGCAACCGATGATGTCATCATCAATAATCATACGGTTTCAATAACCAGCAATGCCGCAAATGCCAAGACCTTAGAATATAAAAGCGGAGCAACTTTGAAGTATTTGAATGCGGCTGCGAAGTTGAATGTGGGATTTTAAAAAATAGGTTGTAGGTATGAGGTAGAAATACCTACAACCTCATACCTACGATCTCATACTTAATAAAAAACAAACTTACCTCCATGAAAACTTACCAACAAAAGGGGAATAATTCCCTCCTCATTATCAACCATAAAACATCTAAAAAGGTGTTTATCAATGAGGTTGTTTTGCTAAAAGGCGACATCAATTATACCATCTTTTACTTAGATAGTGGTAAACAAAAAGTAGTGGCTCATTCCATCAAATTCTTTGAGCCTTATCTTGAAACGCATGGTTTCTTGCGGGTTCATCGATCGTGTATGATTAACCCAAATCATGTGAAAGAATATAATCAAGACAATGAATTTTTGATGATGACTAATGGACAAAGAGCAGATGTTTCGAGGGGGAAGAATTCGGTTTTGAAGAGTTTATAATTCAATATACATCCAACATTAAGTTTCACTAACACATCATTTTTTAACCGTTTTTTACTTTTAAACCCAAAATGGTGCGGCATTCCGTACAATCAAAAACAAAATGAAAACAATCAAATTTTTCTCAGCCCTGGCAATCATCATTGCCTTATTTTCAAATCAAAATGCCCAAGCACAAGCTGCAAATTATGAAATTGCTTCACAGGAGTATGTTGACCTCTCAGAAAAGGCTTTAAGTCAAGTCATCAAATTTGATTTTGATGCTTGGGCGGGTATGCTTGCTGATGATGTAGAGTTTTGGTTTCCTGATGGAGATAACAATACCCGCACAAAATTGGTCGGCAAAAAAGCGGTGATTGATTGGTGGAAAAACTGGAAAGCTACTTCGGGCATCAAATCTATGACCATGGATGAGGCAGTCTTTCTTCCAGTAAATGCCCTAAAACCTACTGCGGGGTCTAAACTCACTGGTAACCTTGTGATTAACTATTTTACCAACAAGCTTGTCTTTGCCACTGGCACTGCCAATCTTAGAATGAACTTTGTTACGCATTTCAACGCCAACAAAAAGATCGACCGCTATATCACAACGTATGACCGCACGGTGATTATCAAGGCGATGGGCAAAGATATTTTGTCAAAGAAGTAAAATAAAACGTCTGAAACGTCGGCAGGCAATTCCATTGTGGGTTAAACCCTGCCGACGTTAAAAAAACAAAAAATGGGGAATGCGAAAACCGAATAGAGTAGGCGATAATTTTAAAATAATAAAAATGAAAATGAATAAATTGCTCTCAACGCTGGCAATCATTATTGCCTTATTTCCTACCTCTCCTAATTCCCAAAGTATGGCGGACTGGCGTAGAGTTACCGATAATGAAAATTCAGCAGCAACACAAAAGGACACAACCAAATTAAATATAGATGGATTAAAGGTTTCTCCTGCCAATTTCAAATTGCTTTTAGAAAACAAGTATGTAAGAGTGCTTGAATAATCGGAGCTTATCCTCTGTCATTATTATCATACAAATCGAACAGTTCATTGATTTTTTGAGATAAAAGGGTTTTGTCAATCAGTTTGGTTGTGTAGTCCGATACCAAAGTTGGGGATAGGTTTCTTCGTAGTGCATATTCAACCACTTCATGGTCTTTGCTTCGACAAACCAAAACGCCAATGCTTGGATTTTCGTGAGGTTTCTTGACATCAGTATCAAGGGCTTCAAGATAAAAATTCATTTGCCCTAAGAACGAAGGCTCGAAATCTTCAATTTTAAGGTCAAAAGCAACTAAACAGCAAAGTTCACGGTGATAGAAAAGTAGATCAACTTTAAAATCTTTCATGCCTACTTGAAGTCTGTATTCTTCTGCCATGAAAACAAAGTCTTTACCCAGTTCTAAAATCAATAGTTTCAAACGTTCGAGCAATGCTTTTTGTAAGTACTTTTCAGCGTGTTTTGGAGGCAGATTGACAAATTCAAAAACATAAGAATCTTTGAAAACATTGGAAACATCACGAGGGTAATTTTCTAATGAAGGTGGTAAAAGTTTGTTAGCCAAAAGGCTATGCTCAAAGTATCCACTTTTTAGCTGTCGTCTGAGTTCTTTTATTGTCAATTTCTCTTTTGAGGTTAATTGCAAATAAAATAGCCGTTCTTCCAATGATTTAGAAGATGATAATATTTCAAGATTATGCGACCAACTCAATTGTGTCGACAGCGTC
>JANPIG010000069.1:0-2856 GCA_031424875.1 Cytophagales bacterium | reverse complement strand
ATAATCGGAGCTGGAGTTGCAGGACTTACCTGTGCAAAATATTTAAAAGATAGAGGCATTCAATCGTTAATTCTGGAGGCATCTGACGGTGTGGGCGGACGGGTGCGTACAGACGCTCATGAGGGCTTTTTATTAGACCGGGGTTTTCAGATTCTCTTGACCGCATATCCCGAAGCTAAAAGACTTTTAAATTACGAAAGCCTTGATTTAAAGGCGTTTAAGTCGGGAGCAATGATTCGGGATGCTCAAAGAAATGATTTTTCGATATTGGCAAACCCTTTTAAAGAACCGTCTCAATTGATACCGTCAATGTTCTCAAAAGTGGGTTCTTTGACAGATAAATTACGGGTTTTGCGAATGATAATGGATACCAATAATGTGCAGGAGGAAGTCTTTGAAAATGAGGCAGTATCAACCATGGAATATCTTCAAAATTATGGTTTTTCGGATGAAATGATTCGGGATTTTTTTAAACCATTTTTTGGAGGCGTTTTTTTGGAAAATGATTTGATTACTTCTGCCAATTTCTTCAAATATACTTTCGGAAAATTTTATGAAGGTGATGCTGTTTTGCCCGCTAAAGGAATTCAACAAATTCCCGATCAGATAGCAAAAAGTCTATATATTGGCACGGTAATGCTGAATACTAAAGTGGTTAGAATAGATGGAAACAGGGTTTATTTAGAAAATGGAGATAAGTTATATGGTGAAAAAATTATTTTGGCAACGGATGGTTTTCAGGCGGATAAACTGTTAGGGAAAAGTCCTGACCGTAAATTTAATTGCACTACTTGTACCTATTTTTCAGCAGACAAATCACCTTTGAAAGAAAAGATGTTAGCCCTCAATCCCAACCGTGCTTCGATGGTACATAACCTTTGCATACCGTGTGATATTGCTCCTAATTACGCTCCTGCAGGTAAGTCTTTGATTTCAGTTTCGACGCAAAGTTTTGACCTTTATGATGAAAAGCAATTAGCTAAACATATCAAAAGAGAACTGACCGATTGGTTTGGAAAAGAAGTAGAAACTTGGCAATATTTGAAGACATATCATATTCCTCAAGCATTACCCACATATCTGAATTCTGAAAATAATGCTCAAAATTTGCAATTGAATGATATTTTGTATCAATGCGGAGATGCTACAGCCTACCCATCGCTAAATGCAGCAATGGTTACGGGGCGAAAAGTAGCGGAGATGATTTAAGCATTAACCCTCCCAAGCGTTCAAAATGCTTGGGAAGGTTAAAATTAAAAATACCTTCCAATCAAAGGATGCTCCACAATTAAACGCTTCATTGCCTGTGGATTGATGGCTCCTTGTTTTTGATAAACAATCTTGCCATTTGGTTCAACCAAGAGCGTATAGGGCAAGGCTCCTTGCCATTTTGGGTCAATCAGTTCGATGAGTTTATAAATATCGTCTGAATCAAAAATATAGTTTTTTGTGGCAGAATGGAGTCTTTTTAAGGTCGCCAGAGCTTTCTCTTTTTTATCGGGTTTATCAGCGCTAACGGTTACAAATTCAAAATCTCTATGGCGATACATTTGGTGAATTTTTAAGAAATCTGGAATTTCTGCTACACAAGGTCCGCACCATGTAGCCCAAACATTAATAAGGAGTAATTTCCCTGTATCATTTTTCAAAAGTTTCTTAACGCCTTCTGTTCCGATGGTTTCCAAAGTTACAGGCTCTTTTTCCCATTATTCTTTTTATTTTGCTGATAAATTTTCTTTCTCTGACCATTTGATAGAACACCCAAACGTTTTGGTCTTTTCAACGGCTACTTTTTGCCCTGCTAATAAGTTTTCAATGGCATTGCGAGCATCAAATTGGGTAGGGGTTTTAGAAGGTTTTTCCATCTCATCTATTCGGCCCGTATAGCGTAGGATGCGTTTTTCATCAAAAATAAAAATGTGCGGTGTAGCGATGGGGCCATATTTTTTAGACGTTATTTCAGTATCTCCATCGTATAGATAGGGAAATTTGAATTTGGCCTCTTTGGCCCGAATTTTCATTTCTTCGTAAGTATCGCCCAAGTCGGTATAGCCCATTTCATCCAAACGAACTGCTATAGGAGAATTTGGTGAAATGGCTACCACTTGTACACCTTTTGCTTGGTAATCTGTCGAGATTTTATTAATGCGTTCTTCATACGCTTGAGCCGTTGGACAATGGTTGCAAGTGAAGACAATCATCAAGATTTTGGATTTGGCGAATGATTTCAGCGAATACATTTTGCCATCTACGCCTTTCAAATTAAAATCTGGGGCTGGTGAACCAATAGCCAATGTAGGAATGTCTTCCGAAGGCTTGAACGAGCATAATATGCTGATTGTGAGGAGGATAAATAGTTTTTTCATTGGGATTGTTTTAAATATATTTATAATTATTGTAAGGCAAACGCTACGTAACTATCGCCTGATTTCGTTCCCATTTTTCCACCACCACAAGCCACGACCACAAACTGTTTGCCATTGACTTGATAGGTCGCTGGTGTGGCATATCCACCAGCAGGGAGTTGGTATTCAAAGAGAACTTTGCCTGTATTCTTATCAAAAGCCCTAAATTTTTCATCTTTTGATGCGGCTATAAAAATCAGACCGCCTGCCGTTACCACGGGTCCGCCATAATTTTCTGTACCTGTTTGGGGAATGCCTTTTTTAGTTAATTCTTCAAATTCTCCCAAAGGAACTTTCCATTTTATTTTGCCCGTATTTAAGTCAATGGCATTGAGTGTTCCCCACGGAGGTGTAATGGCTGGGTAGCCGTCTTTGGTCAGAAAACGCTTATAGCCCGTCATTACATAGGCGGGTTGCAGGGTGGCCTCAGCTTCCATTTCTTTTTTATCTC
>JANPIG010000068.1:0-1646 GCA_031424875.1 Cytophagales bacterium | reverse complement strand
AGCAGGTTTGCCAGCAGGACCAGCAGCTAATCCAACAGCACCAGCAGCTAACCCAACGGCTCCAAATCCAACCGCACCAGCAAAGAAATAAAAGTTGAATGTATATATTCAAAAAGGAGTGCTTGGTAAAGCACTCCTTTTTTGTTATTTTGTTACTTGCTCTACAATTTTCTTTTTGGCAATGGGCAAAAAAGTTTCTTCCAAGGGCAAAATATACTTAGATTCAACCACGTAAGTCGCAGGGTTGGGCAGATGCTTGTATTTTTTCACTAAATCTAACTTAATGTTTTCGAAGGTTTTTGAAATACTTTTTCTAACAGTCTCTAAGTAAAAAGTTTTCACTCCTCTTAGTTTTTCATTTTTGCCCTCAAAAACCGTTAAATTAAACTGATAAATCATTGTTTCATTCACTATAGGCTCATGCAGTAATAAATATCCATCATTTTTATACAATGGCAATATCCCCACGGGTGAAATATAAATATTGTTCTCAAATTCCTCCACAATCCCCTCCCCTTCTTTGATAATGTTTTCAAATTTGGGCAAAGCATACTGCATGATAGATTCTAATTCCGTCAAATAATAGTTATCAGGTTGGGGCGGAGTTTCATAAACAAGATTCAAATTTTCATAATCAAGTCCTTTTATTCTCTTTGGAAACTGAAAACTCATGCGCTCAATCCCGTCCTTAAAATATTTAGAATAATTATAATGAAAATGCAAATCTTGTAAATCTGGATATAATTTCTGGCTTTTGAAGTTACCTTTAACGTGCTGAAGGTAAGCCAATAGGACATATTTTTTATACTCAAAATCTATTAGTCCAGTGGTTAACCAATCTTTGTCTAATGTTTTCATCTGATGATAGTATTTAGTTAAGTTTCAATGCTATCTCGAATACAGAATAATTCTTTAGATAGTACATCTACGAAATAAGTATTGCAGAAGATATTATTGAATCGAAGGATTAAATTTTACTTAAAATTAATGATTCTGACGAAAATGACAAGATTTCAGTCAAAAAATTTACGTTCAACTCACTACTGACAAAACGAATGATAAATAATATCAAAAAATCTTGAAATTTGACAAAACCTGACAATTTTACCGTTTTTACTACAATGGCATAAAAAATGACTAATTTTAAGGGTGAGATTGATAAATATAGTCGAAAGTGTAAAGTTTTTGCCAAGCACTATCTTCTTAATCTCAAAACCTAAAATTCAAATTTTAATATAACTTATCAAAAAAACAATGTCAACAGTTAGTATTAAACCTTTGGCTGACAGAGTTCTGGTAGAACCAGCAGCCGCAGAAGAAAAAACATCATTCGGAATTATCATTCCAGATACTGCCAAAGAAAAACCACAGAGAGGAGTTGTTGTATCAGTAGGTGCTGGTAAGAAAGATGAACCAATGACCGTTTCAGTTGGTGATACTGTTTTGTATGGTAAATACTCTGGTACTGAAATCGCAGTGGAAGGTAAAGATTATCTTATCATGCGTGAAAGCGATATATTCGCAATTTTATAATTAAGCAAATTGGTTTAGGCATTAGAATTTTCTTAAATCGTTTAATTTTAAATTTTTCAAAATACCAAAATTCAAATTAAAAAAATGGCAAAGGAATTATTTTTCGACACGGA